>JBNKNM010000059.1:0-26981 GCA_050293845.1 Pseudobacteriovorax sp.
TTGCTAGTGGTCTGGTCAACTAGTCTCCCTTGCGAGTCACCTCACAAGCCCCCTCCTTTAGGTGGGGGTAATTGACTCAGGTTGTAGGACGAACATAATAAAACGTTATTCTGTCTATCAATAAATGAAATTACTTAGTAGGTATAGGTTCATCTTCCTGATATTTTGCTTGCGTATAACCACAAGTTTTCTTTGGATTCCGAAGTATGGTTTTTGTATCGTTCTTACATACAGCTTGCGGGATATCGATAGGGGTGATGGTATGGATTTTATCAATAATTTTATAAGCTTCTCTTACCTCGGGCTTCTCTCTGGATGTGCCGTGGCGGCACAAAAGCGCAACCGATAGCATGAGCATCGAGCAGGGGTTTCCCTGATCATATTGTATAGCTTTGCGATGCAAAGCTATACTCGTGTCTTTGTTACCCCTAATGCCCCAAAACCACTCAATTAAAAAATTATCTGGCACTAGGCGGTAAAAGATTCCCAGGCCATAGTAGGCTGAACCGATAAGACTCACATTGGGGCGGAAATTAAAGTTAATGGAGGACTTGGATACCTCTTGCCAGATATCATGAATTTCCTGGCCATGACGCAATGAAGCAAAAATTCCATGGATACTGGCGATTTTTGCCATTAGTGAAGCGCGAAAGAATTTACATAGAATTTGATGAGGATCGATTTTGAGACATTTATCAGTATAGCTTTTCCCATGAGTCAATGCCTTTAATGCTGCCGGGTTATCAGGATCAGAAATACTAGATCCCAGAATAAAGCTCTCACTGGCAAGCAACCAGTACCCATCAATCCAGTGCGGTTCGCGATTAATCACAGCAGCAAGGATCTTGATGCGCTCCTTATGTTCGTCGATAGACAGGGGGCTGGTGCTAAATCTTTCCTGCAGTTCGGTATACCGCCCATAATACTCAGGGTATTTTTTAAAAGGGGCGAGTGCCACCTTATACGAGGTGACACTGAAGCCATAAGTTGCTGTAAGCAGAAGATATAGAGTGAGTATTGCTTTCATAAGCTGAAGTCAGCTCCAATTGCATCATGGGAGTTATTTTAAAATCGGTATCTTTTTTGATAAGCTTTACCAAGTGACCATTGACTTCAAAAAATGATAATGGATCTCCCCTCTAAATACAAAGCTTTAATTACTGGATTTTGGACAAGTTCGCATTTTTATGAACTCTTTTGTTAGGGGGTGAACCAGATTCGCTATTTCCAGCTGAATCGACTTACGAGGAAAAAAGTCTAGGTTGAAGTCTTGTTAATGAGGAAGGACGCCTTTCCCGTAGGAACCAAAAGTCAGGTGAAAATTTCGGATCTGGGGTAAAATGTGAAAATAGATGATGTCAATTAGAGGTTAGGATATGAAACGCTTGTCCGTCATGATGTTTTGCTTTCTAATCAGTGAGTTCGCGTTTGGTTTTTGGAGCTATTTAAATCAATACCAACTGGGAATTGAATATGCAGTAAGCAGCGACACTGTCGAACTTGATTATACGTGGCAAAGGCAAGGAACCATCGATGACAGTTGTATGGAAGATATTAATGACTCCACTCAGCAGGTATGCAAAGTTGTCCTAGAAGCGGGTGGATCTAGTGGATTGGGACTGTTTATACAACAGCCTTTTCGTCGTACTGGAAATCTGCTGCTGAATCTGGATCTGGGGTTTGGGGTGCGGTATTTAACAGGTGCTGGTGATAAAGAAATATTGGAAAATGACAACCTACCACTGGATAACATTGAATTTCAGCTGTTTGGGTTTTTGGTGAAACCATATATACAGATAGGATATACGCCTTTGAGTGGGATGCCTGATGTTATCTTAACATTTGGTCCGGTATTTCAAACATCCTTTGGGACCGTTAAGATTAATGAGCTTTCCAAAAATGTGGCCATAGCTACTGCATCGGGTGTTGCTGGATATGCTGAGCTGGAAATTGTCTTTATCAGGTTTGGTGACGGAGCCTTTTCTATCTATGGAGCTAATGACAGATCTGGAGATGAAGCAACAAAGTTTTTTCCCACCGAAGTAGATGGGATGAGTAATTTTGTTGGTAAATTTTATCGTAATATATCCGGTTCTGCCTTTGGCTATGGTGTAAAGTTAGTTTTAAACTGGCCCTAGCGGCATAAGTGTGTGGTTTCCTGACTTTGGCAGTCGACTTCCCCTAATCTGAGGCTGGAACCATCAAATTTTCGTGCTAGGTATACCGTGTGAATAACCCCTTCCCTTTCTTTTTTGAGATACAAGGAGTTGTAGGATGATGAGTCTGTATCCAGTGTCCACAGAGTTCCATCCTGGGCTCGATAATAGAGCGGCAGTTGATCTAAATCTTGAAGGCTCAGCAAGGGGTCCTTAAAGGGAGTCCACCCAATAAAGAACTCAATAACTGAAAAAGGAATATCAACAATAACAGCACCCAGTTGGACGGGTAATGTTACAATGTAGAAGCCACTTGACATCAAACGGTCGGTGAAATCTTTGCGACCAAAGAAACTACCAGCAAAACTGTACCAATTGCGCGAAGCGGGCATATAGCAAGCATGCAAACTGATTACGATCAAGAGGGTTGCGAGGACTTTCATGACAATACATTGCCTCCAGCATAGTTTATATAAAACTGCTATCGACGGCATTTCAAAAAAACTAAGTTCCTTGTCTTTATGGTAGTAGGATAAGACTATTTTTGGTCATTTTATAAGATTTTTGGGGTATACTTTTTGGAAAACATACTACGTAATGCCCTGAAAGTATGTCTATAACTTCTTTCCCATTGAGAAACCTTGCTTTTTCACCGAACAGATAGATACCCATTTTAAAATATTTACAGATAGGCGAATGAATGGCGAAACTTTTATTTGCTCTTGTACTTGTCGTAGCGTGTTTTGGCTGTAAAAAGTCAAAAATAGAGATAGCAGATGTTTCTACTCAACGTTCTGACGAGAATAATACAGCAAGAGTTCAACCAATCATTTCAGGGGTACCAGATGGTGAATCCCAACTCACCGCTCTGAATCTCAGTGTGACAGGTGAAGGTTTGGTTAGCTTTGTCTATAAACTAGGGCTATCCGAACAAACAAACTGCAAAATACCTGCTGATTACTCCTTTCAGGAGCTAGAGCAGTCTATTGAACTTGATATTTCAGATCTCCCTGATGGAGATCTTACCCTCTGTGTTCTCGGCCAATATGAGGATGAAAGTTGGCAAAATTATAGTGATGCTAAGAAAATCAGTTGGTTCAAAAAAACTGGTGCACTACCTTCTGTTGTGAACGCAAGTACTGTGAGCGAAAATCAGAAAATCAGCCTGATTTGGGACCCTCCTGAAGGCATAGTGGAAGGGTATCTGGTCATTCGCAGCCTAATACCAGTAGGTTGGACTCCTACAGACGGCGAGGAATACCCATTGGGTAGCAATGATGGGTTTGATGTCATATACAAAGGTCCATCAAGACTCTTTGAAGATGAGAGTTTAACGAACTACGAGTCTTATCACTATGCTGTATTTAGCTATGACAACCTCCTGAATTATTCCCCTGGTGTAAGAGTAGGGGGCATTCCCAGTCCCGATCCCGTAGCTTGGATTAAACTCAGGGAAGGTTCTTTTGTAAAGAATATGGTTATGGCTGGAACCCGTTATGATGGGTCAAAGGACCTATATGTTTGCCGCAGTATCGAAACGGATCAGATTGGTAAAGTATCCGCCTTTCCAGGAAAATTTGTTCCAGCTGCAAAGGGTAATCCTTCATCAGGTACTTGTTATGTTCCCCGGAGTGGTAAAGCTGAGTCATTTGAGGTGTTAGTTGGTATAGGAAGTTCTGCAGTTTTTGATTGGAAAAACATTGAGTTAGGAGAACAATTATCGCCAAGTTCCTTTTTAGCTGGCAACCGCCTGGACTCAGGTCTTTTTATCTGTCGATTTCGTAATGGGGAACAAAATTATTATACTCCGGGATACACGGAGGTTTCTGAACCCTGTACTATTGACTCATATGGCGAACCTGATAATATTTTGCAGAATTCAAGTTTTGAAATTTTGACTGTTCTAGCTAAATAGCCAAGCAAAAGAAAGCCTTCTTAACGAGTAAATCGCGTGATAGCTAGGGACAAAGCCGCTGGAATAGCCGTATCAGTCCTGACAATACGAGGTCCCAACTTTACACTTTTAAAACCAAGATGAGAAAAATGCAGTCGTTCAGCTTGACTCCATCCCCTTTCTGATCCAATGGCGATGATCATGGGGGCATTCTTATTATGTGGTAACTGGTCTATGGCAAGTGGAATGTCATCCTGAATATCAAAAATATAGCGATCAACACTCGCATTTTGGCCTATAGCGCTTATTCCTTTTAAATTTACTCCGGTCATCACTTTTGGCAAAAGGGTGCCATAGGCTTGAGCCGCTCCTTCTATGAGATAAGATCTAATTTTTTCGGAGGTGAGAAGGTGAGAGTTCAAATAAGATTTTTCACCCAGATCTGTTTGTAAAAACTGAATGTGGCTGATGCCAAAGCTGGCACTATCTCTAATAATACGTCTGATACTGTTGGGCCTTGGGGTACCACAGAGTAGCGTGATAGGGTATAGTTCTTCACTTATGATGATTTGCTCTGTACTATAATGTAGATTATCGGATGAAATCGATGTGATGGTTCCTTTAAATTGCGGTCCGTCAACGATCCCACAGCGAAAAGAATCCCCCGGTTTCAGGCGGAGAATCTTACGTATATGAACCGCTCTAACATCGCGGATTGGTAACCGACCCGTAAATTCTTCAGGCTCGAAAAGTATCAAATTCATCAAAACAATCCTAACTTGAGGGACCCTATCTGTATCGTGAAATCGCTGAATTGTCAAAGTAATATAACCTCTCGATGTGAGATGGTTTATTGAGCAAATTGGGTGGGAAAATAAAGTAATCATTTCTTTTGCTCAAGGAGAAAGCTAAGTAATAATTACCTAGGTGATTGAAAAAACGAATCTAAAAATATACATAAAATCAAAAGGATATGGAAAATAACTGATGTGGGCAAGTTTTAGTCCATCCCACTTATGGCGATAAGGCTCAAGAATCCAGGATGGATCATAAAACAAACCCATAGTCAGGAGGACAAATAATGGGATTGCGAATTAGAACCAATGTAGCATCCTTAAATGCTCAAAGGCGCTTAGAAACGAATACGAAAGCTTTAGGTGACTCAGCCAACAAGTTAGCATCTGGTAAGCGAATCAATAGAGCAGCGGACGATGCCGCTGGTCTCGGAATCTCTTCAAACTTAAATGCAGATATTAGATCGTTATCACAAGCAAAAAGAAATGCTAATGATGGTATCTCTTTGGTACAAACAGCAGAAGGAAGTTTAGTTGAAACCACTTCTATGCTCACCCGTCTGCGCGAGTTGGCTGTACAAGGAGCCAGTGATACCGTTGGAGAAACAGAAAGAGGCTTTCTTAATAAGGAGTTTATTGCTTTAAAAGACGAGATTGATAGGATTGCTAATTCCACCGAATATAATGGCACTCGTCTTTTAATTGGCGAATCTGATGTTGGGGATGAAATAGCTAATGCCGAAGGGACTTTTCCTCTGGAAATTCAAATAAGTAAAGATTATTACGAGAACGCAGATAGCATCGACGAACGAAATCAAGTCAACATCATCAAAATCGACCTTGGAACGATAAATGCTTTTACTTCTGGTGATGGGTCTCTGGATATTGGCTCTGCCGAGGAAGGAACTCAGGTTGATAATAAGCAATCAGCCCAGCAAAGTATTATGAAGCTTGACACAGCCTTAATCAAAGTTTCGGATTATCGCTCTTATCTTGGTTCTATACAAAACAGACTTTCTTCGACTATCAATAACCTTGGGGTGCAGATTGAGAATTTAACCAGCGCCAATAGTCGCATCGAAGATACCGATTTTGCAGCTGAAACAGCACGTTATACTTCTACCAATATATTGCAGCAAGCAGGTTCTTCAGTACTTTCTCAAGCGAATCAAATGCCTCAAATAGCACTAGGACTGGTGAATAACCTTTAAAAAATTTTTTTAATTCATGACTTCTTAAAGAGGCCGGCCTGTGGGGCGGGTCTTTTTTTTTGGAAAGTTTCCCGAGGGGTAATCAATTTTATCCGAAAAGAACCCGAAAGGAGATTAGGGTAAAACTTACTACGTGAGTAAGATGCTTTTCACTGAAAATGATATACAAATCATTATAAATAAAGATTTTTATGAGGCTCTGAAACCGCATTTGCAGGATGTCTTTCGCCTCAAAGATGATATAGATCATTCAAAAACTCCTGAGAATGTTTTTCCCAAAAAATGTAGCAAATGTGGCAATGTCTACCATTCACCCGAGGACTTCTATAATAATACAGTAGGGATTGATGGACACGATTATGACGTCTGTTATTCCATTGGAGATCAGACAAGAATTTTTCGTTACCGCAATTGTCCTCCACCATGCAATAGTACATTAGTAGTAGCTTCCCAAGAGCGTCGGGATACCTCTGACAATGGATTAGCGAGACGTCAGTGTTTTGCCACAATACATCAAGTGCTTCGAGAAACTCTACCCCATGTTTCCTCAGGAGCTTGTCATTCTATTACCTTGTATTTGATCAGGTCAGTGACATATGAAAATCTTTCACCATTGGAAGCTTATTTATTTTTAAAGAATGATGTTAAAGAAAAGCGATTTTTGGGTTTTGCTGAGGAACCAGAAATTATTGTAGAATCACTGGTTGGGTAGTGGAATAAGCTCTCGATCTGAGAGCTTGAGTGTCTTTATTTTTTCTTGGGATGAATAAAGGACTTTAATTCTGTCCCAGCGCGAAAGACGGGAACTTTTCTTTTGGGAATCTTAACTTTTTCCCCAGTTTGAGGATTAATTCCAACGCGTGCGGCACGCTCCGAAACTTTGAATTTGCCGAATCCAGGAAGAACAAAATCACTAGTTAGCTTGTTCTTCTTAAAGTGCTGATAGCCAATTTCTTTGTAAGAATCAAAAACACGTTTAACATCAGCTTTTGTCAATTCGGTTGATTCTGCAATTGCTTCGATCAATTCTGCTTGAGTCACGAGAGTCTCCACTTTAAAATTTATAATTCACAAAACAATATTGCTGAGAGATTTTTCTTCTACATGAAACCTTAAGCTTTTGCAAGCATCTACCCAAGATTTCTTTTACTATACCAGTGATTTGCTATTGCTTAAATTTTGAACTGTTCCTACTAAGCCCTAGGGTGAGGTACTCGAACAAGCTTCAATGAAAGGTGAAAGGATGGGGAATCTCTGAGAGGATTCGCTACGATGTGAGTTTTTGTAAGGTATATAAAACAAGTAAAAACAGTTAGTTATCATGAAATACGATACCGTATGAAAGTTGTCGCGTGAGTTGATATCTTGCTACAGACTCCAAGTTTTTGGGGAGGAGAACTACTGGGGCGATACTCTTTTAACCTTATATCCCTCTAAACTTAATAAATTGATGATTCCCCATTCGCCTGGTAGATGAGCGGCCCCAAAGGCAACAAAGCTGCCTTTAGATCCATTAAATATCTCTTTTAGTCGCGGTATCCACTTTCGATTGCGATCATAGAGGAGAGTCTTTATCTCGTGCTCACTCATTTGTGTGAAGGTTTTGTGAAGGGTATCGGCAAATAGGGATTTAGACTTCCCTAGTGACATGCTTTGATAACTCGTTACAATCGACTTGACTTGCTGTTCTACCTCGTTAAAAGTATCAATGGACTGTTTAATATACTCAGGCGTGCAAAGGGTTTGAAGTGCATGCAACTGTTCTTTAGGGGTTTCTAGAGCTATCATGGGCTTGCCTATTTTTTGTGCATAAATCATGATTTCGAAATCTAAGGGCATTCTTGGCCTTGTGCGGTTTGCCTGATAATCTGCTTGAGTTCCTGTGGTCTTTGTAGCTAAGGACACAAGGCTTGAATAAAGTTCAACGAGGGAGAGTTGATCAATTCTTTCCTTAGTGATCCCATAAACTCCTTTATCCTGGAAAATATTATAGGATTTCTCTACGTAAGTCTTGCCTAGCCTAGTGCTTATATTGTGCGGGTTTTGCGATACCATTGACTGTCCTATAGCTCCTGTGTCTTGTAACCGTAGTTCGGTTATCACTAAGTCGCTGGAATTGAGGCTTGCAATAACAGAATGGGGTAGTGACTTGAAATCTGCTACGACATGCATGGTGCCAAGGAGAAAGTGCTGGTCCCCTTGGTGATCTTCAACCTGCCAGTAAATAGAAGAAAATGTATCATCAAATGTGCTGGTATTTTTTGACGTAATGCAGGTGCATAGATTGACAATGACAAGTAGAGCAACACTCTTGCATAGTATACTCATAAATTTTTCCTCTGGCGGCTTGCTATCAAGCGCGGCCGTTGCCTAGTTCTTCAAGTAGCAGAAACTAAATTACACCTTTTTTATATTTGTTCATAGGAGAGCCTTTAAAAGGTATAGATCGTTTTTGATTTTCATTGACAATCAATGACTGATATTCATCTGCGCTAGAAGTTAAACTCAAAATGTCAATCATAACTCCTCTGCGTTCCTTTTCCGGTTCGTAACGACTATCATTAACTAAAAAAACTTCACCTATGCCGGTAACTTTTTTGTTTTCAGGTAAAATCAAAAAATCAAATTGAATGTGCTCTCCAGGATTCAACTTGTGTTGATCGCTTGTTAAATAAAAACCATGCTGTCCAAAATATATACGAGAATGAACAGTACTAGATGTTAGGCTTACTTTATCCTGCAAGATTTTTATAGGTTTGAAAATTTGAGATGGGGGATGATTAATCGAGAATAACATCTCTACTATAGCATTAAAATCGAGAGGCTTTGGAAGAATTTTCATAGCGCCAGCATTCCGAAGAATGCAGGGAGCTATATCGCTGAATCCTGTAAACAGAATGACAGGAAGAAAACGATGCGCGAGGATTTTTTCCATCAATTCGAAACCGCTCATGATGGGCATGTGAATATCTGTAAGCAGGGTGTCAATGTCTTCTTTGATAAATTTTTCGAGGGCTTCTTTACCATGAGAAGCCTCTATTACATCATAGCCAGCTTCAAGTAAATGAAATGAGATGATTTCCAAAAGCATTTCTTCATCTTCAACAACTAGGACTTTAAGTGAGCGAGACAATGAAGACCCCGTTTATGATTTTCTATAAGTACTAATGAGGCGATACATAAATGATCTAGTGATTCTAATTATGTTCCCTGGTAGTCTATCGTTTTTTTTGACTAGACCTTTAATAATAAGGCGAGGCCAACACTAATTTGTCGGTTAATGGCTAGAGACTATGGATAAAATTCACCTAGAACACTGTAAATCCCTTATCTTAAATCAATTATTGCAGATGATTGAGCTTAGCACGGAAAGGGCTCTATGAGCCCATTCCACTATTTACGGGCATCAATAAGCTTTTGTACAACGCTAGGGTCAGCCAATGTAGAAATATCACCAAGTTGATCAAATTCATCAGCGGCAATTTTCCTAAGAATCCGCCGCATAATTTTTCCAGATCGAGTCTTTGGCAAGCCGGGAGCCCATTGGATAATATCAGGAGTTGCAATGGGGCCAATTTCAGAGCGCACCCAATCACGAAGTTCTTCTTTTTTTTCATCGCTCGGAATTTGGTCACTATTCAGGGTTACATACACATAAAGGCTATGGCCTTTGATAGGGTGAGGACAGCCTACAACAGCGGCTTCAGCAACAGATTTATGGGCAACTAAGGCGCTTTCGATTTCAGCCGTCCCTAATCGATGTCCCGATACATTTAATACATCGTCAACACGACCGGTAATCCAATAATAATTATCTTCATCTCGACGAGCGCCATCACCAGTGAAGTACATTCCCGGAAATATCGAAAAATAGGTATCAATAAAGCGCTGATGATCACCATAGACAGTACGCATTTGTCCTGGCCAGCTGTCTAAGAGAACGAGATTACCAGAAGTAGCTCCATCAAGAACTTTTCCGTCACTATCAACAAGGGCGGGTTTGATACCAAAAAAAGGCAAAGTTGCAGACCCTGGTTTCAGGTCTGTTGCTCCTGGAAGCGGGGTTAACATTGTCCCCCCGGTTTCTGTTTGCCACCATGTATCAACTATGGGGCAACGTTTACGGCCAAATTTTTCATAGTACCATAGCCAGGCCTCAGGATTAATAGGTTCACCAACAGTTCCCAAAAGTCTAAGACTGTCAAGTTTGGCATTGGCAGTAGGTTTATCACCCTCTGCCATCAAGGAACGAATAGCTGTAGGAGCTGTGTAAAGTATCTTTATATCGTACTCGTCGATAATCTGAGCAATGCGCTCAACTGTAGGGTAGTTGGGAACTCCCTCATACATGACTGTTGTAGCACCGTTTGCCAAGGGGCCATAGACTATATAACTGTGACCAGTAATCCAGCCAATGTCAGCAGCGCACCAGTAACGCTCCCCTTTTTGATAATCAAACACATATTTATGTGTCAGCGAGGTATAAACTAAGTAACCGCCAGAGGAATGCAATACCCCTTTAGGCATCCCTGTTGAACCGGAAGTATAAAGAATAAATAGCGGGTCTTCGGCTCCCATTTCCTCTGGTTCACAATGCTCATCCTGCTGTTTGAGCAACTCCTCATAGCTCCAATCGCGTCCCTTAACCATTGGCATATCTTTGCCACTATGCTCAACCATTATAACACGATCAACCTTGACTTTTTTGCAATGGTCTATCGCTATATCTACATTTTTTTTGAGCTGTACCGGCTTGCCGCCCCTTACATTCGAATCTGCTGTAATAATGATACGAGATTGCCCATCATCGATCCGACCGGCCAAAGCTTCTGGTGAGAAGCCTGCAAATACTACTGAATGTATAGCGCCAATTCTGGCGCAGGCCAACATAGCCACTGCTGCTTGGGGAATCATTGGTAAATAAATAGTAACTACGTCACCTTTCTTCACCCCCAATGACTTTAGACCATTTGCTAATAGGCAAACTTCGCGATGCAGTTCCCGGTAAGTAAGCTCTTTTTTATTCCCAGGTTCATCACCAATCCATAGGATTGCTGTATCATCACCATGGGCTGCTAAGTGACGATCGAGACAATTAGCGCTGACATTTAATGTGCCATCATAATACCAACGTATATGTAAATCATCTTTAGCGTAAGAAACATCTTTAACTTGCGTGTAGGGCTTGATCCAGTCGATACACTTGCCCTGTTCACGCCAAAAGCCGACATTGTCCGCGATGGAGTTCTTATAAAGACGGAGATACTCTTCCCTCTCTAGTTGTGTATGTTCCTTATAATGGTCTGGTACGGGATAGATTGATGGTTGAGACATGGCTTTAACCTTTTCTCTTTAACCCTGCAGAATGAACGCAAGGAGCAAAGTACTCTACAAATTATTTCCTATACAATTTATAAGCAGTAAATGTGGAAGAGGCAACCGGATATGTAGGAAAATTTTAAAAAATGCATCGAAAATAACCTTTCCACGATCTAAGTGAAATGTTCGTTAATAGATTTTGTACATCTGTTTAAGTTAGTCAAAAGATATCGAATCTTGTTACGTTTTAGCTATGATAATCTACGAATTTACTAGTAATCAATGCTGTTACAGACTTGTTAAAATAATCTCAGGTTTTCCATGAGGGGTATAGTTTAGCTATAATTGAAAACAATCGCGCGATCATCGAGTCCTCGGATGATTCTTGCTAAAGCTATGGCTTAGCCTACATCATCGTATTCTTTTGTTTGCACAATCAGCGAACAGCTTCATAGGAAAGCAATGGCAATAACTGCTAAGGGACAGTAAAAAATACCGTAAAATAAATTTACAGCTGTTAAAAATTATTTTCTATTTACGTTCTTCTCTCCCGAATTTCCTCCACGACAAAAAAAACTATTCAGTTTTCCAGAATAGCAAATGAAACGACTCTATATTTCTTTGTTGACTGAATTTGGCTTTTTAGAAACATTCATGGGGAATGTCTAAAATATTACTCAATAACCTGGGGTTGTAAGTACGCGTATTAAGATAGTTGGTCACTAGCCTGGACTATAGAATTTAACTAGTTTTTTATGACTTGGATATAGATACAATGGAGGAAAAAATGCAAAGTAAGACGTCAATGATAGTATTTATAGCTATCGCTCTCTTGTTACTACTAGCATGGAATGCGGAAAGGACCTTGTATGCTGACCCCTTAAAAACTCATGACAGTGGTCATGGGCAATCAACCGAACAGATGCTGATGGCAAATCTAAATCCTAACCTTACACAGAGAACCCACTTTAAGAGTCAAATGAGTTCCACAACTGCTGGAAGTAACGGAACTCAAGTTCAGTTTGGGGGATACATCAAACTGGATGCTATCATCAGCACCTATTCTGATGGTAGTCATACAACAGCTCCTATTGGAGAGGATTTTTTGGTCCCGTCGACCATTCCTATCGGCGGGGATAGTAGCGGTAATCGTATCCATCTTCACGCAAAAGAATCAAGATTTTTTATGAAATCTAAAACAGTACTTGGCTCAGGATCCATAACAACTCATTTTGAAGTAGACGGTATGGGAAGCGCTCAAGGAGACGAACGTATCAGTAACTCTTACTCCATCAGGTTACGCCATGCTTATGTAGATTGGGATGATGGGGATGGCTTTTCCTTGCTTGCAGGGCAGAGCTGGTCTACTTTTTTTAACGTAGGAGCTTTACCAGAACTTTGTGACTTTGTTGGTCCAGTGGGAACCATTTTCGAAAGGCAAGCCCAAATACGCTTTACCAACCAACTCAATAAGGGAAGTGTGCAGATTGCATTAGAGAATCCTTCCAGCACTTTATATGGTGGCAACAGTAATCCTTATGATGATAACGCGTTACCTGATGTGGTTATTCGCTACAATGGTCATACTGAACAAATCAACTATTCTATTGCGGCAATGCTGCGAGAACTAGCCTATGAAGAGCCTGCAGTCGATGACACAACAAATGGCTATGCTGTAAGTTTATCTGGACTTATGAAATTAGGAAAAAATAATGTGAAAGCTATGGCTAACTATGGCAATGCTCTAGGAAGGTATTTGGGATTGAATAGCTACCGGGCGGGGGCTATCGACAGCAATGGGGCTATAAAGCTCATTGATCAATGGGGAGGAGTGATTGCATATCAACATAATTGGAGTGATAAGTGGCGAAGTAACTTTGTTATTTCAGCGTCTCACGCAGATAACCCAGACTTTATCGATGATGGTACCGCTTCTGACTATCAGAGCTTTCATTTTAATTTAATGCACTCACCAGTGGCCAAGTTGTCTTTGGGTGGAGAGTATGTGATGGCTTCGAAAAGCGTTGAAAATTCTAATAATACTTTATCAGATGAAAAGGGAGAGCTAAACCGCTTACAGTTTTCAGTGAAATATGTTTTGTGATACGCAATAAGATAAATGAAAGGGAATATGATGGCAGTCTCAGACTTAGAGAAAATGGAATCCTATTGGCAGGAAAATCTCAAGCTTATGAGAACATTGTTGATTATTTGGTTCTTAGCATCATTCGGTTGCGGAGTATTATTGGTTGATATTTTAAATTCTATTCAAATAGGGGGATTTAAACTTGGGTTTTGGTTTGCGCAGCAAGGGTCCATCTATATATTTTTGGTTCTTATATTCTACTATGTATATCGTATGAATAAGTTGGATGAAAAGTACAATTTTCAGGATGATTGAGCTGTGTATGGGGATCAAGCATTTTTTATAACATTAGGAGAAAATTGTGGATATTCAAACCTTAACCTTCATTATTGTTGGGGCAACCTTTCTAGTTTACATTGGAATTGCGATTTGGGCTAAAGCAGGTTCTACTAAAGATTTTTATGTCGCTGGCGGAGGTGTGCACCCTGTGGCTAATGGTATGGCAACCGCCGCCGACTGGATGTCAGCAGCATCGTTTATTTCCATGGCAGGGCTGATATCCTTTATGGGATATGATGGCGCGGTCTATTTGATGGGATGGACAGGGGGCTATGTACTGCTCGCTTTATTATTGGCTCCTTATCTGAGAAAGTTTGGCAAGTTTACCGTGCCTGATTTCATAGGAGATCGTTATTATTCACAGTTCGCACGGACGGTGGCTGTAATCTGTGCAATATTCGTTTCGTTCACATATGTAGCTGGGCAAATGCGAGGTGTCGGTGTCGTCTTCTCAAGGTTTTTAGAGGTCGATATTGTCACTGGTGTGTTTATTGGTATGGCTGTCGTTTTCTTCTATGCTGTGCTAGGTGGTATGAAAGGAATAACTTATACGCAAGTAGCTCAATATTGTGTTCTCATTTTCGCCTATATGGTTCCTGCAGTTTTTATTTCAATTCTGATGACTAATGTACCGATCCCCCAGTTCGGGTTTGGCAGCACTTTAGCGGATGGTTCGGGTATCTACCTTCTTGAAAAACTTGATAAACTATCGATTGATTTGGGCTTTGCCGCTTATACCCAGGGTACCAAAAGCACAATAGATATCTTTTTTATTACGGCTGCATTAATGGTGGGAACAGCGGGTTTACCACATGTGATCGTCCGCTTTTTCACTGTTCCCAAGGTGCGTGATGCACGCTGGTCAGCTGGCTGGGCATTATTATTTATTGCTCTCCTCTATACCACAGCCCCCGCAGTGGCTACATTTGCCAGGGTCAACATGATTAATACAATTAATGGTGTTGATGGTCAGGGAACTCTACAAGAGAATGCACCAAGTTGGGTGGAAAATTGGGGGCGAACAGGGCTTATTAGTTGGGATGATAAGAACCAAGATGGTCGCATGTTTTATTCTGGTGATGATCGCAATGAAATGAAAATCGATCGTGATATTATGGTACTGGCGAATCCAGAAATTGCTAATTTACCAGCGTGGATTATTGCGTTAGTAGCAGCTGGAGGCATTGCTGCAGCCCTCTCCACATCTGCGGGGCTTCTACTGGTTATCTCAACTTCTATCTCCCATGATCTTTTAAAGCGAAACCTCATGCCCAGTATTTCGGATAAGCAGGAATTATTATATGCGCGCATCTCTGCAGCTGCGGCTATTATGGTTGCTGGTTACTTAGGAATTAATCCCCCTGGTTTTGTAGCTCAAGTGGTCGCTTTTGCTTTTGGCTTGGCGGCTTCGTCATTTTTTCCCGCAATAATTTTAGGGATTTTTATGAAATCCATGAATAAAGAAGGAGCCATTTCTGGAATGTTAGCAGGAATCATTTTTACGGCTTCCTACATTGTTTATTTTAAATTTATAAATCCGGGAGCGAATGTGCCAGAAAACTGGTTTCTCGGCATTTCACCTGAAGGAATTGGTACCTTGGGAATGGCTTTAAACTTTATTGTGGCCCTCACTGTGAAAAAGTTTACTGCCAACCCCCCTAAAGAGGTGCAAGATCTTGTAGAAAAAATCAGATATCCCAAGGGGGCTGAAACCTATCATCATAGTGTTTAAGCGTGATCTAAGGTGTTTCTGTGGGCTATAGCCCTAGAGACACCGCAATAATTAAGTAGTCCTCGCTGGATTACTCCTAGAGGAGCCGCTAGCTACCGTACCTACCCTATTAAGAGACTAGCTATTTTGTGCTAGCTATGCAGTGAGGCTTTGTTCAGCTCCTTAGGATTTGCTAATGTATGTCTGTAGTAAAATCAGCTGAGGAGTCAGCAAGTTGTGAAGGAGGGATGCATTGAAATCAGTTAAGTTGGGCTTTATGTGGCCTACAGCCAATCCTTTTCTATTCTGCGTTCACCATAATGATCACTATCCTTGTGGTAATGGTCAATTGGGTCCTAAGGCAAGTCTAAGTGGTAGGGATCTAGGTAATGACTTTACCTTAAAGGATGGGTTTCGTATGTATCATGGCCGCAAAGTACCTGGTTTCCCGGCTCACCCCCATAGGGGGTTTGAAACGATTACGATTGTTGAGCAGGGCTTTGTAGACCACGCTGATTCGAAGGGCGCCGCAGGTCGATATGGCGAAGGAGATGTGCAGTGGATGACCGCTGGTAAGGGCTTACAGCACTCAGAGATGTTCCCATTGGTAAGAGAAGGTAAAGATAACCATTTAGAATTATTTCAGATTTGGCTGAATCTTCCCGCGGTTGCAAAACTTACCTCGCCACAATTTATGATGCATTGGTCGGAGCAAATTCCAAAGCTAAGTTTTGATGATGACCGTGTCAGTCTCAAGTTAATTGCTGGCAGTTTCGCAGGAAAAACAGCACTACCCCCACCTGAGGCAAGTTGGGCGGCAAGACAAGATTCACATGTGGCCATTTACCTCATCGAAATGGAACAAGGAGGGAAACTAACTCTTCCTGAGACTGCTAAAAGCGTCACAAGAAACCTTTATTTCTATAAAGGGGCCACTCTAAATGTGGGGGACACCGCTTTGACTGTAAATCACTCTGCCACTCTTGACCATGAAGCTGTTGAACTTTCTTTAGAGCCAGAGCAAGAAAAAGTTAAATTTTTGATATTACAGGGAGTTGCGATCAACGAACCTGTGGTTCAGCATGGACCTTTTGTGATGAATAAACCCGAGGAAATCATGCAAGCGTTTGAAGATTTTCGCAAAACAGAATTCGGCGGATGGCCTTGGCCTAGCTTTGAGCAGGTGCATGGAAAAGATAAGGGTAGGTTTGCCACCTATTTTGATGGCAAAACTGAAGTACCATAGTCGATGTAAAATGTTGCTTTGATGGTTTTGTTTGAACTCCCACCTTGAGTTTCAGGGCTGTCCATGGCGACTAATAAAACCAAAGTTTAATGAATACAATACTTTGGGAGAGGGTGATCGCAGTAGAGCCCTTGGTAGACGGGGCCCAGCAACTTGAGGATAGAAAGTAATAAACTTATGGGGAGAAGGTGTGAGTAAGACACTTAGTACTTGTATTAACTGCCGTGCGGTGAATCGATTTACATTTCAGAAAGCGCTGGAGACCCAGCCTAAATGTGGTCAGTGTAGTGGTCCTTTGCGTTTTGAGCATGGGATCAGCAATATGGACCTGCATGATCTGAACTCTATTATTAGAGCATCCCATATCCCTGTGGTCGTCGATTTATGGGCCCCTTGGTGTGGTCCTTGTGTAAACTTTGCTCCTGTTTATCAAAAAGTAGCTCTAGAACTTGGACAATCCTATATTTTCCTGAAGGTTAATACAGAACAGTATCCCGATGCCTCTAACATTCTTGGAGTGAGGGGGATTCCAACGCTAATCATGTTTTCTGGAGGTGATGAAATAAAAAGACAGGCGGGAGCGATGCCGGAAACCATGTTCCGGCAATGGTTGCGAGACTAATCTTTACTTTGTTGCAGTTGCTTGGTATTGCCAGGTTTCAACAAGTATTCATCCCATGTTTGATGCTGGGGCTTCTCTAATAGATGCCCACAAGCGCTAAGAAAAAGTCCTGAAACAGCAGCCAAAAGGATTAATTTAACTTTCATAATCAACTCCACTCAATTATATCAACACAATTAGACGATTTCATGGAGAGTCGGGCTCTCAATAAGCAATTGATACAAAAAGAGGGCCAAAGGGGTCGATCCCAGTACCAATCCGATAACTACCTGAAATTATGGAATAATGGGAATGCCTATGAGTCAAGGTATAGTGCTATGACTGGTGAAGGCTTGAACAACTGTTTTATTTTGCTTTGTGTCATATATATTTTGACTAGCTATAACCCTACTGAATTTGTCGATAGATTCTAATAACCTATTAATAATATAGAAGTATATAGTGATAAGTTTAGAAAATTACTAAAAAGTCCGATACCATATAGCACTCTTCTACTTTGAATAAATGATGTTAAGGACCTCCAGTTGGTGAACATGGGCATTTTAGTTATCTTTTGGCTTTCTTTAGCTGTGGTGTCTGCTGCTTTTGGTCAAGAGTCCCGTGCAAGCGTAGGAACATGGAATCAACAATTTGCCATCATTGGGGATGGTATCAAAACTTTAAAGCGTCGGTTGCCATATATACGGAAAGCTCGTTTTGATAACATTATCAAGCAACCTGAGAAAAAGGTTGGCAATATCCTACTATATAACCGCGTAGATTTTACATTTTCCCCTGTTGGACCTCGCTATCGCAATTCACTTCTTCAGGATTTTCGCAAGAGTCTCAAGGGCTCTCCTGTGAAGCGCATTTACTTCTATTATAAAAATCGGCGTTTTGTATTTGATCGGTTGCGCCAAAACCGTTTTTCTCAGATGCCTGAAACGGTGCTCTTCGTTTGTAAAACCATGCTGCAGAAAAAATATCAAGGCTTTGAACTAGATAACATTATTCGCGACACTGCTAAAAACTTTTGGGCGGTCACAGTTGAAAACAATATAAAGTATTTGAAAGTTACTGCAGTAAAAAACCCCACTCCTCATCCATCACGGGAGTTTCGTAGTATTCAGGCCGCAAAAAAATTCATTCAGAACCGATATAAGGTCGGAAAAATACGGGACGTTAGTAGCTATTGGACCATGTTCCAATTAGAAAGCTTGGAGTTAGCTCTTTCGCGTTTACGCGCCAAGGAATTAGTAGCATTGCGTGGCTTGCCCTTCCATCGGGTAAAAGTGCTGTCGCAGGACCCTAACCGTGCAGCCAATTATCATAGAAAGAACAACACCGCTGTCATAAATGTTAGCGATAATGCTACTATCCAGCGTTATTCTTTTATGGGAGAACCATCTAAACCGATACTAAAAAACAGTATGGTTTTCCTTCATGAAATAGGTCACGCAATAGCCAATCGTTTTATTTTGGAAAGTCACGATATATTTATAAGGTGGCAAAATCAAAGAGAGGTGTTTGAAAGTATCAAGAACTTCTTGCTCCCACAACAAATCATGATGTTATCAAGGAACAACCCCTTCAATATTGTACCTTTAGAAGAGTTTATTGGATTTCCTGACAGAAATCCTATTTTGGCAGCCTATGGTAAAATTCCAGGAAGTGCAGATGGTCCTACCATTTATGGAAGAGGTTCGGTTACGGAGTCGTTTGCGGAAAGCTTTGCCCTTTATCACCTCGATCCAAAGGCTTTGCAAAGGGTATCACCAGCGGTTTACGAGTTTTTTAGGCAGCAGCGTCATCTTTTTCTATATTGAATATATCGGCCATCGGAAGAATTGAGTATTGGGATCACTTGTATGCATTACGAGTCGGCTGTCAAATATTTTGACAGCAGGGCTAGTTTTACTAGTTATTACTAAATCAAATTTATGGACATATATTTGCATCGATGTCGGTAGTTTTTCATAAAGGTTAAGGTAAAGATACTTGTCTTTTTCAGCACGGTAAGTAGGAAGGAAAACCAATGCATGAGAGATCTATAGCTGTACCTCATTCTGGATTAGGGTCGCGAGAAAATTTCATAAGAATGACTTATCTACATCTTTTTGCAGCGATTCTTTTTTTTACTGGAATCGAATATCTATTGTTTCAGTCGGGGATTGCCTTTAAACTTCTGCAATTAGTTGCTGGGTTCAACTGGTTGATGATCCTTGCTGCTTTTATGGTTTTAAGTTGGATAGCGATGCGTTTTGCCGCAAGTTCAAGCAGTAAGCCCATGCAGTATTTTGGTTTTACTATATATATTGTTCTGGAAGCCTTACTTTTTGCACCGTTGCTCTATATCGCGGAATATAAGTCAGGAGGAGGTGCTATAGAAAGTGCTGCTACAGCAACCCTTCTTGGCTTTGGAGGGATAACAGCGCTTGGATTTGCCTTCAAAAGGGATTTTTCATGGCTCGGTAAGATTCTATCCATTTGCGGGATAGGGGCTTTTGTTCTGATTGCCTGTGGAGCTTTATTCGGTTTTTCCCTCGGAGTATATTTTTCAGTGGGAATGGTTGTATTTGCAGGTGCTGCTATTTTGCATGACACCAGCAATATTATTCATCATTATGGTGAAGACCAGCATGTGGCTGCAGCGATGCATCTGTTTTCTTCCATTGCCTTAATGTTCTGGTATGTTTTGCGAATTTTCTCATCCAGAGACTGATGTTAGTCAGTCCTCTGATGAGGGGCAACATTGGTAGATCCTACATATTGGAAGTTAAAAGTATTTATGTTGTTTTGGCGTATAGCGCTGAACGTTTGTAGTAAGAACAATCTTCAGCCCACATAGACTTGGATGAAAAGGCTGGAGACCGCATTTTTCAACCGCATACTCTACATTTCATTTGGCATCCACCTCACAAGCATATATATTGGTTTTAACACTTTAGGAGTAAACAAGTATACGGGATGCTGCATAAGTGAAGCTTTTGCCAATAATCCTGCTAGCTCTGTATTAGATGAAATATGATATCGATCTATACTTGTTGTATGGAGGGAAATCACTTTGATCTACGGCTCCTTGATAATTCATGATGTCAGGGAGGAAGTACCTGTTTTCAAAGTCAATCTAAAGCGCCCGACACGTTATGCAAGTGCGGGGACCAAAGGTGGAACAACATATTCTTTTGATACTGTGAGTCTGATCTATGGTCAAATCTGTGAGTTAGTATGGCTTTTCTTAAATCATTCTCTTGTCTTTATTTAGTCTTCCTCTTTTCTTGTGTTATGCATAGAGATAAGCAGGGTGTTGATGTCAACAAACTTGTGGGAGCCCGACAGGAGGCTTGGTTGTTGACCGTCGTCAATCGACCAGCAGATTCAAATATTCAGCGTATTGTTGTATTAGGCGATTCTTTGTCTGACACCAATAACTTACGAAGCAAGACATTTCAATTTACCTTGCCACCTCAACTATATTGGAAGGGTCGTTTTTCTAATGGTCCGATATGGGTTGATTATGTCAAATCCACTCTAAAGATATCCGTTAAAAACTATGCCGTCGGTGGTGCGGAAACGGGACAAATTTCCGGATTAAAATCTTTGTTCATCGATAGCTTAAAAGAGCAAGCTCAAAAATATCTGCAAGAGAGTACAAGTGCAGAACGTAGGCACGATCTTTTAGTTATTTGGATCGGCCCCAATAACTACTTTGTCAAAAATAATGACAACCCCAAGAATGTAGTCGATGACATTGGAAGAGTAGCTAGGCAGACATTATCATATAAGATCCAGCGCTTAGTTCTAGGAACCATGCCAGAATTGGCTTTTCTTCCTGTTCCCCCTGGGCATAAAAAAGCACGCCCCGATAGCGAGTTTGTGCAGATCACCAAAAAGCACAATACTCGTATTAAACAGCTAGTGAAATATTTGGCGGAAAGATTTCCCGACAGAGCGGTTTTGACCTTTGATGCTCACAGTATTTATAGTAAAACAACAAGTTATCCTAAAGATTATGGCTTTGCCAACCTCAAAAGAGCTTGCTATCCAGGAGATGTGTTTGGTTCTTTTTATCAAGGGAATTCACTTTGCAAGAAATTTCTTAGCACACGGCACTGGGATTATGTACATCCAAATACGATGATGCATTGCTATTATGCAGCTCAATTTCTCCATGATATTAAGAGCTTGTTGCATGGCTTTCGCTTTGAGTATACATCTCTGATCGATAGGTGTCACCAACTCATGAAAAGGGAGTTGTAATAATTATCCCATTCAGATGCATTGTTTCATCCTTGTTCAGGGTATTGCAAATATTTATGTAGGATAAGTATGATTAGTAATTTTTCAGCGAAATATGGAATGTTACGCTCCCTGGTAATTTATCGCTGGCTTCCAGGTCGTCGGCGTACACTGACCAATTTTTATTCACAATTTATCAAGCCTGGGGATATTTGCTTTGACCTTGGAGCGCATGTAGGTAGTAGAACTAGGGTTTGGTCTGATCTCGGTGCGAAAGTGATAGCCTTTGAACCGCAGAATTTATTTTTCCAGTATTTAAGAAAAGAATTTGCAAATAATTCCATGGTTGTTATAGAAAAAAAAGCTATTGGCAATCATAACGGTAAAGTGAAACTAATGGTAAGCGACAAAACACCAACGGTGAGTACTGTTGATCCTCAATGGATCAGCGACGTTAAAGTGGACAAGCGATTTTCCAAAATCGATTGGAACCGCAAAGAGAATGTCGTGATGATTACCTTAGACAAAGCCATCTCTCAATATGGAATGCCTACTTTTATTAAAATTGACGTCGAAGGATTCGAGGAAGATGTTATTTCTGGTTTGTCGACGAAAGTCCCTTGTGTTTCTTTTGAATATATTCCTGTCACTAAGGATAGGGCTATCCGCTGCATCCAGCATTTAGAGCGATTAGATCGCTATTGCTACAATTGGTCCCAAACAGAATCGATGCACTTAGAATCATCCCAATGGCTAAGTGCTAAGCTAATGATTTCAATTCTGAGCAAGCTTAAGATTGCAGATCGATCAGGTGATATCTATGCAAAACAAGCCAGATGACTGTTTCATCAAAGTCCCCATTTTCCCTGCCATTTATTGATCGATTATTTATTAGCGACAATAATGGAAAAAGTTCGATAATCTCTCACCTTTTGGATTGGCGAAGCGGAATGCTATGGGCTGACAGAGTGCTCCAAAAAGATATAGTTAGGTGGTAGGAAGGTACATTGAGGAATTGGAGCAGTGCTTAGTTTATCAATTTTCTAAAGAATATCGTAAACTGCAATATCAGTAAGCTTTCATAGTCTAAATCAGCAGCTTTAGGTTTTTCACGTTGAAAGATTCGGCTATCTTTTGCAAAGGCAAGTCGTTTTGATTATAGATTGGAGATTTTTCATAATGAAATCGCTTATTCTGGCTACAACAATGTCAACCCTATCAAGTAGCGCTATGGGGCAAGAACCTATAACACCAAAGCGTTTGTGGGAGTTAAAAAGATTATCTGATCCTGACCTAGCTCCAAAAGGCCAAGAAGCCATTGTCACAGCTCAAACATGGGGTGATGAAGATGATCACTTCCAAGCGGAGCTTTGGCGGGTAGATACAAGTACTGGTAAGCAAGCTAAATTGGCTGATGGACCTTTCAGTTCCCATGGGCGATATAGTCCAGATGGCAAGAAAGTTGCTTATCTTTCTAAAGTCGATAAGGAAGACAAAGCTCAGATCTACCTCATACCTCTTGATGGTGATAAAAAAGCTCAGAAGCTGACTGCGGTGCCAGACGGGGTCACTAGCTTCAAGTGGAATCCTACAGGAAGCTCTATAGTCTTCACGACATCGGTTCAATCAGGCCTAGACCTAAATGCCTATGCTAAAGCCAAAGAGCAGGAAAAATCAGAGAAGGTGACCGCAAAGGAATATACTGGCTCATTGACTCGTTTCTGGGACCACTGGTTGGATGATAAAATAGAAACTCATCTCTATGCAGTGAATATTGGTACCGGTAAGATTACTGAAATCACTTCCAGTAGTGGGTATAGCCTGTCTCAATTTACGCACCAAATCGGATCGACCTATGATATCTCACCTGATGGCGAGTCGTTTGTGTTTAGCTCTGACACTAGCACCGACAATAATTTCTATGAAGATCTTATCTATTATCACCGACCAAGTAACAAATTTCTAAACATAACTGAAGCGAATGCTGCCAGTGATGGGCAAGCTCGTTTTGGCCCGAATGGGAAGATTGTCTTTTTACAGCAACGTTTAACAGGTTTCTATGCAGATAAGAATCGTATTATGATTTATGATCCGTCTACAAAAAAGACATCTCAAGTAGCAGCAGCCTGGGATCGGAGCCCCAGAGATATTCAGTGGCATCCCAATGGTCACAGCCTCTGGGGTACCGTAGAGGATCAAGGTCAAGTTAAAGTGTACGAAATCCTCCTCAATAGTGAAAAGGTAAGATATAAAACCTCTACGAAGAGCTATACTTCCCTAAAAACTAATGTTGATGGTAGCACGATGATTGCCCTTGAAATGAGCCTCAGTTACCCTCCTCGTTTGGTTAAGTTTGATAATTTGAAGATTCAGCCAAAGGCCATCAAAATTGGCAGTTTCAACGATAAAGTCTTAGGCGAAATTCAAATGGGCCGTGTGGAAACAGTGACCTACAAAGGAGCCAATGGGGATGATATTCAAATGTGGATCAACTACCCACCTAATTTTGATCCTGAGAAAAAATGGCCTCTCTATCTTCTACTTCATGGTGGTCCTCACAATGCATTAAATGACGAATTTCATTTTCGATGGAATTCACAAGTATTTGCAGCCTGGGGTTACGTTGTCGCTTGGCACAATTTCCATGGTTCATCGGGATTTGGTCAGGATTTTACGGCATCGATTTTGGAGAATACTCGTGACATGCCTTACCAAGATACTATCGAAGCGGCTAACTTTTTCAAAAACAAACCATGGATCGATAAAAACCGCATGGCTGCTGGAGGTGGTAGCTTTGGCGGGTATTTAGCTTCTGTCTTGCAAGGTGCAAAACATCCATTTACAACTTTGATTAACCATGCGGGAGTTTATAATAGTTTCACCCAGATTGCTGCTGACTATGGCAGTTCTGATAAATATCCCGCTGAATTTTGGGATCGACCTGATAAATTTCTAGATGAATCACCCCACTGGCATGCGAAGAATTTTAAGACTCCCATGTTGGTTATCCATGGTGGGAAGGACTATAGAGTTCCTGTAAACCATGGTATCGAAATCTACCAAACCTTGCAGAAGAAAGGAATTCCTAGCAAGTTTATCTATTACCCGGACGAGAATCATTGGGTCTTGAAACGCCATAACTCGATTCATTGGTATAATGCGAAAAAAGCTTGGCTAGACAAATATAATCTGACTAAAGCACCATCTCACTAGTATCATAAAAAAAGCTCTTTCTATGAAAATTAACGTTTTTCAGGGCTCTAATGGGATATTAGCCTAGATAAAAAAGGCAATATCCTTTCCTGATTCGTTTTAGCTACACGCTTTTTGAGCCTCATATTTAGCCATTGCAGCCTTACCGAAAATCCAGTGCCAGTATCCCGAGAATAATTCGAGACCAATTAGCCAATTTATAATATTGTCAAATTTCAATCCTACATAAAGCAAAAAACGCTAATGATAAATTGATATATACCGACTTTATTCATGCTGTATTTCTCCTCAGTATACTCTAATATCTAATTTTAGGATGTCCTCACAGGCTCTCCCATTCTCCTATAATGATCAGCTATGAGTTTCGTAGATTTTCTGTAAAACTTCAACAGTTTACTCCTTCCTTGACATCGTCATAGTCATGTGCTGAGCCGACAAACAGTGTTTCTAAAATCATTTGTCCAAAAAAATTTAGATCCACTCTATCAACGAACTCAACTTGTTTGCAGGAGTTATTAAATAAGAAGCATATTATGGCTTTGTTATGTTGTGCGTGGCGCGTTTAGCAACATTTTCGTAATTGCTTAACAATATTTTCCTTTATGCCTGCATGAATACCTTGATACTAGTTTTTCTGGATTTTTTTAATTTCTTCTTTTGTTAACGGCACGACTTCCTTAGCGGCAAGAGCATATGACTTTTCAAAATTGCCAAGCAAGGCATCTAACATTCTTAGATTGATAGCGTTTCCAAAAGCTTTCTCCTTATCTTTTGCAACGGCATCACGATGTTTTTTTAGCATCGCCTTATCTTTTTTCAAAAAACCAATAGTCGCCTTCACATAATCATTCCATCGAAACTTTGATGCCATATCTTGCTTATCAGATCTCAGACTTTTTTCGGCGTAGCTTATAGCTTCGTTGGTTTGACCTGCCGTAGCACGTAGCTGAGCTACATGCCAAATTAAAAGTCCTTCTTTTGCATCATTTGTTTTGATATAGGCGAGTATAAGGTCTGCAGCTTCCTTTGGGCAATTGCCCGCCAAAGCTCTAAAACCCTTAGTTTCAGTTTGATCAAAGTCTTGGTAGCTCAGCTTCATATCTGTTTTTAAATGTTTTTCATATAGTTCCCCACAACTGTCTGCTGCGATAGCAATTGGCCCAAACCAGATTAAGGAAGTTAGAATTATTAACGATTTTTTCATCGATGACTCCATGTGAAAGATCAAATATTCGTATGAAGATTAGTCTGACAAACATTAGACTGTGATTATTTTAGACTAAGAAATGATGCCCATTCTTACGTAACAAACTCGATAATTTGGATTAGCTATTTATAATGGCAGTCAATCTGAGAATTGCTTTCTCAGAGAAAAAGAGATCTGTTGGATAAGGAGTAACAACTAAATCATTACACTCGATATGTGAGTTTAATCTTGTGAATTTTACCCACCCGTAAGAATTAATTTACTTCTGAAAAAAACTTCTATCCATTTGTTGATTTCACCACATATAGCTTTGAGAATATGCATCAAATTGCGGGAAAATTACCGAACTTCATATGTACCTAAGCCATTCTTCTTAAGAAAATCCAGACTTTGGTGGAAAAAGGTGAATTGGCATCGATTTTGCTTTGAAAGAGTCAAAGTTTCTTTGGAAAAGTGAAGGAGGCCGTTTATGAGTCACTGGATATCAAGGCGCAATGAACACCCCATGAATCAATTACAAAAATTTATCGATGATTTTTGGAATCAACCAATGTCTACTTGGGGAGATCGCACAGAGGAAAAATTTAGTCCTAAAGTAGAGATCAAAGAAAAGGACGATCATATCAGTATCAAAGCTGAGGTGCCTGGTATGTCCGAAGAAGATTTAGTTTTAAATCTTCATCGTGATTATTTGATATTAAAAGGTGAGAAGCAAACCGACTCGGAATCGGATAAAGATGGTGCCCATTATACAGAGTGCCATTATGGAGCTTTTCAGAGGCGCATTCCTTTACCTTATGAAATCAATATTGAAAAGGCCAGTGCTGACTATAAAAATGGTGTCTTAAAAATCGAATTAGAAAAAGCTGAAACTGAAAAAGTACGGACTCGAAATATCCCCATCCGTAGCTAGTGTTTCTTAGAGTTGGATGGTGGTGCTCCATCCAGCTCTCAACTATTCCTTT
>JBNKNM010000060.1:0-26850 GCA_050293845.1 Pseudobacteriovorax sp.
AGTCGGGGTTCACCGTCACGGACCCGGTGTAAACGACGCCAGGGATGAAGGCGAAATCCTCGACGGTGACGTCGAACGTGCCGCTCAATGTGCCATCGCGGGCAATATTCATCGTGCCAATCGCGGTGATGTCTTGTTTTTCTAAAAAAATGCGCAGCAAACTCCGTCCGTCCAAAATACGCGACTTTACAACCCCCATCGATGAGAGATGGAAAGTCGTCGCCAGAACTTGTACCAATCCAACTCAATACAAGTGCCCAAAGACATGTCGCCTTAATGATCCAAACAATATCTGATAAGAACTCTGCTCTAGCAGTTTCTTCTAGCCCGATAAGCAACATGAGGCTCCCTTCCCACGGCATGTCCCTTGAATTTCGGCTTGTCTAAACCACTTTAAAAAGCCAGCCTGAGTTTTATAGAATGTTTTTTGAATTTCTAGGGACATATCTTATGAACACAGAATTAGACATGAAAAAATTAGCCGAATGGCTACAGTTTGCTGAAATTATTGTAGAAAAAGCGGTTATCACAAGTAAGGGGTTAGAAGCAGGTACCCGACAGGAAACCACACGGCTTGCTGTGAAACCAAAAATTATTCTAGAAAATGACATATTGAAGTATGGAAACCTGATGATTCCCCTCTACTCACGACCCATGACAGTACAGCTCATTCGGCCATTTTTTGAAACAACCGATCACTTTTTGAGTAAAGAAAAAATTTTAAAGAAAGTCTATAACTATGACCAAAACTCTAGCTACCGGATACGACAGTCTCACCATCAGAACCTACTTAAGCTGATCAGTCGCTCACGAAAGTTTTTAGAAGAAGCTTGCCAAACAGCAAATCAGGGAAAAAATATTGAGTGGTTTCCTTTTGATAAAAAACAAAATTGTTACCGTCTCTATGAGATTACTTCCCCTGAAAGATTTTCTTAACAACACTACGAAAAAGCGTTTTGATGGGAGTTTTCTGCTTTGAGCATTGGTAAGCTTGGTGAAAGTCAAAAGAATTTTGGGGCCGCATAATAGTTTGGTAGGTTTCCATGCCTAAAATTTGACCAATCATGAGGCTGTAGATGCCATGATTCTCTTGGTCCCTGGTGATGATAGACTTATTGATAGCACAGCGCCCTAATAGGAAACGGTAATAGAGGCGTACGACATATTTTAGTGCGTCGCGGTACACTTTATCACCATGATTTAACCGCTTATAGGATAGCTTTTTTAAGTTTTCTTCGAAGGTAAAAATATCTGGTGATTTAAAGCGAGGATTTAGGGTTTTTGAAGTCAGGAGACCAGCACTGATCATCAAAATACGATGGAGAAAGCGGTCCTCTGGTTGCGCATGAGAAGCTATGGGGTGCAGAGCGTTAAATAGAATCTGCCCTGCAATTTCGGATAAATGATTCAGGGATATAGTATCGAGCAAAACTATTTTTCGATCGGGTATATAAAAGGCTTTATCAATCTGTAAACGTTGCTTTAGCAAGGTTCTTGTGTATGAAGAAATGCTGGTATCGTTTGCCAAACGGACAATATCAACTGAGCTAAGTTGGCAATAGCAATGGAAATCGGATATTTCACTTTCACGAAAACTGAGCCCCAGAAACTCAGTCAAATGAGTGAGAATAGAAACGATCTGGTAGTCAATGTCAAAAGATTCATCAGTATGCAGCGAGCTGTCATAGGTATCTTCGGCTGCCTTCATTTCTTCCCATAGGGAGTAAGACTGCCACTTGATCCAGGGTGGAGAATTTAACAGGCAATACAGCCCTTCTTTAAGGTATAGGTATTCCGTTGAGTGATAATCAGCGAGTCGGGGACGGCTGAAGTAGAATTCATCAATATTAGTCAGAATTCTAATATTACGGATTTGATGTTGGTTGATGAAGTAGGGAAGGTGGGCATCGGCAAGGTGATATTCACCGATAAGACACACACAGAGTGACTCTGGATACCTAATGGTGATATCAAGAAGGATGCTCGCTGCGAACCGGTCGCGCTTGGGCAGGCGGTCCTTTCCTGCAAGATCCGTATTAATCCCAATAATCTGAATATTGTGGCTTTTAGCCATTTCAATGATAGGTCGATAATTTTCCCATGGAAATCCCCAATATTTCTCGTATTCGCATAATTTTATTAGCTGTTCTTCGGAAATACCTTCTTTAAGAAATCTATTAAGATATTCTTGATCTTTGGCACGGAACATCTCCATAGCCAGTACAATTTCACGCTCAGGATTGAAGCTAATATAGTTTTCGAGAATGCGAATTAAGCCCTTCTGGGTCTGGCGATGGGTATGAAAATCCCCATAAAGCAAAACTTCACTGTCTTCGATCCTACTGATAACTTGATCTAAGGATGACTTACTATACTTGCTAGGAAGAGATTTATAAAATTGCTCGGAATATCTTATGATGCTGGGAGCTTCCAAAGGAGCATAGTTCGCCGCATCATCCAGAGCTTTATGATACAGAGTTTTATGAAATTCATATAGGCGCAAGTTGTTACGCTTATTCACTATGGCCTCAAACTTGGGAACGATCCCAGATGGAATTTATCATAGGGGTGATGCGTCTATTTTACCATATGAGCTTAGGTAGATGAATACAGGGAGACCCTGTGGAAAGAATTAATTTACTTAGCAAAATCGCTTTGAGAAATGTAAAACCCCCCCACGACGCTATCTTGATGTGGGTCTGAACCCTTAGGTATAAAATTACACTTTACACCTCCTCTACCTTGCACAAGCCAACCCTTGGCAAGCAAGGAGCGACCGATGACTTTGCACATGTTCATGAGATGTTCTGAGGTTTCTTCCTTGGTGATAGTAACCCTTACAAATATGCCGGTTCCCTCATTATGCAGAAGACTTGCTACATAGACTATATTATCATTCTCAATTTCTTTACGAACTGCACTAATCAAGGCCATTTCATCAAAAATTTTACTTTGCTCTGCTTGGATTTCTTCACGGTAAAGATAGTGAATAAAGTCTCCGCCCTCCAGCATTTTATTGGCTACAGAATAAGCAAGATAAGCTTGCTTCAAATTTTTGCTTTTTAAGTACTCATTACCCTTTTCAGCCCATTTCTGCCAGTCAAGTCCCTGATGAGTCCACTGCTGTATGTGAAACCCTATGATAGCAAGATCTTGAGACTTAGTTGGTGCAATAGCCACTAAGATACGACCAAGCTCGTTTTTACTCATGATTTGCAAAACGACAAAATACTGAGTTTTATAGCCAAATCGAGTGATAATGCGCTCAAACTCGGTATGGGGACAATTATGAGGCTTTTTGTTATACGCCTCATCCCTAATTTCCCATACGCGATAAATGGAAAACTGCCATGGCTTCTGATAACGATTAAGTAGTATAGCCTCAATCTGGTCGCCGATACTTTTTTTAACTCTAGCTTGAGGATGAAAATAGGATTTGAAGCTATGCCAACGTTTATTGGCAAAGTCAGCCTTTAAGTCAGAAACAAGCCGATGTAATCCCGGGTTCTCCTTCTCCAGATCAACTTTGGGTCCACGGGATAGAATATGGCATCCATCTGATCGTATTTTCTTAGGGGAGTGGGTGTAGATTGATGAAACTGCGTAGGAATGAGGTGCTAGGAGACTAGCACTTAGCCACACAAGAACCGCACCCACTGCTTTGGGTATGTACATCTACTAACTCCCAACTACCAAACTCATCATTGATATGCTTGAGTGCATCGACCAAGTAGTCATACTCAACAGTGTATAATTCTTTCATGATCTTAGTCTCAAGGCAATAGGAGTTGTAAATGTAACGCTCAGATTGCGGATCAAAAATGAGGCTAACTCCCGCTTGGCGGTCGCGAAATTGAAAGGCTTTATCGAGGTAATTGTCTTCTGTTAGTTGCCCTAGGTTCATGATTCATCCTTCTATTAAGATGGTTGTGCTTGTATAAGCTGATCCAGTACTTTAGGGTATAACTCACATTCCAGAGAAAACACCTGTTGCGCGATCTCTTCAGCAGATTGGCAGTGATCGATAGCGATACTTTCCTGAGCAATGATTTGTCCCTCATCGTATTGATCGGTAACAAAGTGAATAGTAGCTCCTGAAATGCTCTCTTTTGCCGATAATACTGCTTGGTGCACTTTCAAACCATACATGCCTTTGCCACCGAATTTAGGTAATAATGCCGGATGAATATTTATAATTTTACTGGCATATTCGGGAAAAGTGGGAAACATTTTCAAAAATCCTCCCAATGCAATCCAATCAATTTCCTCTTTCTGCAGCCATTGATGCAGGGATTCACGGGTTTGGGCATATTGATCTTTGCGAAACGATCCTACGAAAAGGGGCAGGCTATGTTTATGAGCGATGGCGACACCAGGACAATCTGCAGCGGAACTGATAACACCAGCGATCTGGTAGCAGTAGCGCTTCTGCTGGGCTATAAAGTTGGCAAGGGTACGACCTGTACCCGATATGGCTACCGCCACGCGATTACTATGCATCAAAAACCCCCTTATTTTTTAGCTTCAAGCCGTTCCAAAATGCGACACCCTCGATCGATTTAGAACCTTCTGGTTTTACGCGGCTGAGCTTGAGGTAGCCATCTCTTGTTTTTACAATAACAGACTGCAAAGCCTTAACGTACCTAAATTCACGGCAATCCAGATCTGCGGGGCCTTCTGTACTGGGGCTGATGGCTTCAAGGACAATGCGTTTGCCTTCAAAAAAGCAGAATACTCCAGGCCAAGGTTGAAAGGCACGATAGCGATTGTAGATGCTCTGGGTTGATAGGCTCCAGTTGATTTGACCACTATCTTTAGTGAATTTATGACATTCAGTCACTTGCTTGGCATCTTGACTCTTACCTGAGAAGTTAGGGTCAGATAGTTTTTCTAATGCCTTTATCAGCATTTTTCCACCGAGCTTAAAGAGTCGCGGCATAATTTCAAAAGAAGTTTCATGGGGGTCTATTGTAAGCTCCTGCTGTTCAATAATATTGCCGGCATCCAAAGCTTTTACTGTAAACAATATGGTGACTCCTGTCCGTTGCTGGCCGTCGTAAAGGGCAGTTTGCACCGGCGTAGCTCCGCGATATTGGGGGAGCAGCGAGGGGTGGATGTTGATGGTTCCTCGTTGGGGAATCGCCAAAAATGCCTCGCTGAGAATTTGTCCATATGCTGCGGTGATGATAAGGTCCGGAGCCAATTCTTTGAGGGTCTGTAAAAACTCGGGACTGCGTGATTTTTCCGGCTGCAAAACAGGTAGCTGGTGCTCCTTTGCATAAGCAGCAACGGGAGGGTCCGTCAGCTTTTTCTTGCGTCCCGCCGGTTTTGCCGGTTGACTGACAATAGCGGCAAGTTCGTGATCGGAACCCGCACATATCTCAAGCAATGTTTCCAAGGGGGCGATGACCTCTTGCGGTGAACCCATGAAAATAATTCTCATTGTAACTCCTATGGGGGGCTCAAAAACCAGCGATAGAACAAACTAATGCTTTTGGAACGTCATTTCAATGGTTCACATTCAAATTCAATATGCCATAATATCATGTTATGATGATGCCAGGAGGAAAAAATGGGATCTCTTTTCACTTCTCTTATCATGCTTATATGGTATTTGCTTATCTCCGGTGTTTTAGGATGGCTTGTAACACAGGTGGTTTGCAGTGAACATAAGCGAATCTATAGGCTTATGGATGCTTTTTCCCAAGCTTGCACCTGGCCAGTGATCGTTTTGGCACCTTTATTGATTATGCTTGGCTTCCGTCTGTTTGCAACGGATCTGACATTTCCTAGCAGCCTCACCCATAGTCACCTCGCCCAAGGGCTGTTCCTCCTGATCCCTGCATCTATTCTGGTGATCAGCTCCGGTTTTTTGTCTTATGTTTTTCAACAGGCTAGTATGGATCATCGTTACTGGCTGGATTTTGATTTTGTGAAGTTTGGCAGGGCTATAGGTAAGTCTACTTGGCGGCAGCTAGGTCCCATAGTATTTATTAAATCGCTGCTCACAAGCTGGTCGATGAGCCTACCTTGGGTCTTTGGTGAGCTTATTGTGATCGAAAGCATATGCAATATTCCTGGGGTTGGTTATAGCCTGTGGATGGCAACACGACAAAGAAATCTAGAGGAAGGTTTCTATTTATTGGCTTTGTTGTTGCTGATCTACTCTTTGTTCGCGGTGATCACTATTTGGGGTCAACGTTGGTTAGGAGAGAAACTTGCGGGGTACTAACCATACCATACGGGCGGCTTTGTCTATTTGCTTGCTACTGGGAGGACTATATAGCCTCCCGCAGTGGGATCTGAGTATCAATCTCAAGGCGGCTCATACTTCTCCGTCCTGGCACTTTCCATTGGGAACAGATTCTTTAGGGCGTAGTTATCTGGCTCTTATTTTTGCAGCGATAGGGGAAACAGTGCCAATTTTATGGCTCACTAGTTCCCTAGCATTGCTGGGAGGGTGGAGCCTAGGAATACTCCTCAGCTGTCTTGATCGCATGCCTGAAACCCTACGATGGATTATAAAAGTGATGTGCTCCAGTTTAAAGGGGATTCCCTTTTTTCTTATGATATTTGCCATCATCCTTCTATCAGGTCAGGTTGGAATTTATTCCGTCTTGTGGGGATTGGGTATTATATTTCTGTTGCAGGGCTGCTCGCAGATTTTCCTGCTTGGAGAGCAAGCGAAAAACTTGCTTTTTTGGCAAGCCCACCGCTCTCTAGGAGGATCGACCTTACAAAGGCTATGGAAATACGGAGTAACCAGTGGTTGGCGCCATCAATTATGGAAACAGTGGTGTATCTCGTTGCAGATGGCAATCATTGCTGAGACGGCGTTGAGCTATTTAGGACTAGGGGTACAAGAGCCCTACATTTCCTTAGGGCTGGTGTTATCAGAGCAAATGGGGAGCTATTTGGGAGGCCATATCCTTGTCGCCCTCAGCGGAGTTTTGTTTTGCTTGCTGCTGCTGGCACAAGTGCCTCGATGGACCATTATCCTACTAGAAAAGGCAGATTAAAACTAGCCAGGCTTTTATTGGACCAGGCGCCTAGGGGGTTTGATCTGTTATAGGTTTCGGCGGCTGCTAGGAACTGATCCTTCTCTACATATCTATCGATAATCCAGCGTTCGATGTCACTCTCTTTTTCAGGGAGGTCCGCTATAGGCGTTCTTTTGACATACATAACAACGCGCTCCACATCACCGGAAATTAGTTGCCAGAGGCTAGGAATGCCACTGGGATAAAAAAGTGTGATGTTATAAACAGCATCAAGCTGCTCCCGTAAGGCCATTGCCGACGCCACAAAGCCCTTGGTGCGCGGCGCCATGACCCTTCGGGTTAGGGGGAGTCCCTTGTCCTGCATGTATTGCTGACTTTTCTTCAACTTTTCAGGGGTAATGCGCGTCCCCTCCAGGAAGGAAACCAACCATAGGGGAATATTATGCTTTTTAAACTTACCAAATATACTGTCGATGCGACTTTTATCAGATTCCCAGTTGCGTTTCACAAAAATGCAATCGAGAAAAATCATGCCCCAACCGGGGCCTGGGATATACTTTACGACATCCTTTACAAAAAACTTCATGTCACCTAAGCGCTTCTTACTCCAGGCCAGAACCATGATGACGGGAATATCCGCGATGTTTTGATGGTTGCAGTCTACTAAAGCGTTTTCCTCAGCAGGTATCTCATCACCAAGTATGTCAACAGTAATGCCACCAATTAGCTTTAATAGGAGTACTAGGTAAGCCCAGTAGTAGTTAGCAAAAAAACGGTTGATAGCCCTGACTAGTTTCGGGGAGATAGGGAGCAAAACCATGGAAGCCATTTGAAAAAAATTGATGATAACAACAGGTATGAAAATAATTAGGGCTAGCCCCGCATTTTTTAGATGCTTGATGAAGCGGCCGACCATCGTACTGCTGTTATGAAGGTTAGAAAGATATTTAATTTCCGCCATGGCTACATCCTTAATATAGCGATTTAGTCTTTTTGATTCTTACACTCCTCAAACTTTATAGGCATGCCAGTCTGGCAAAGTTATAAACTGTGAGCTATGTAAAAATTTTACGTTTGATGACCCCTTGATGATAACTAATTAAAGCAAAACAGAGCAACCTGCCATACATAGCTCAAGGTATAGGCAGATTTTACAAAAATTTCACATTTATCATGAATGTGAAACTGCCCCTCCTAGTCTGCTCCATATCTGTCAACTCGTCAGAACTGACATCACAAATGAACCAATCTCTTCACCTTCTCTTTTCTTTTTTTGCAGCGAAAAAAATAAGCTTAGTACATAGACTAGGAAAGTTTTCCTTAGCAGTATTAAAGATGGCATTGGCGTGAGCACCACCTTCGGTATCAGCAAAGAGTTAAGATTTTCGTCAAATGACAAATGATTTTATTTGCCTTTCGACATAGTTGTTATCTATAGCTAATCGTGGGTCATCAAGAAACCCCTTTTACTGCATCAGCAAATTTATGTCTACTATGGGCCCAACATCCTCCATGGGAAATACCACTACGCTTTTCGCAATATTTCTGATACACCTTAAGGCCATCAGTTACTAAAGAGCTCGAAAAGCCATCAAGATATTTAGCAATGCTATCGCTTGATCGTATTTTCATAATGAAATACGGTAATGATCGTCCTCAAAAAGGCTTTTCATACCCGGAAGATTAATGATTCGCTCCTAGCAGCAAAGCGACCTCGAAGTGAGGAAACTCCATTTTATTGGAGTTTCCCACAAATTCTTAACGTTGTCTGAAAGAATCATTTAAGCTATTCAGAAAGCTTTCGTAGATATCTTTATTAACATCCTGGTTGATCACGATGTTTCCTCTTGAATCCAACTCTGCGCCAACGAAGTTTATATCCTGTAATATAGGAACAAGATCAATTTCAAGGTTGATTTGATTTTGTTTGTCGGGATCCAAATAGATCCCCTGCTCATTTTTAATCTCAAGTTTAATACGTTCATTTGATTCTATAGTGAAATTACGGGATAAACTGCCGAAGGAAGCTGTCCCAGTGATATAGAGCGATCGATTTGTTGAGTCAGCCGGTAGATCGCCGACTTCCAAAACGGGAACAAATTCTAACTCGATACGATAAAAGCTGCCATCATAACTATCGAAACTATCAATATTTGGGGTAATGGTCTGGGCCACCAGATCATAGAAATGGCGTGTTGAAACTCTTATGGTATCGTCAACAGATAACTCATAGGCATCAATTTCATTTTCCGAATCTGACTTGATGGTAGCAATATCGCTTTCTAGGTCTGCTATCTCCCGCTTTTCTTGCTCTTCCAAAGATTTTTTTTCTTCCTCATCTTCGATATCCTCAAGCTCTTCATCATAAGTTTTCTTCACACCTTCAATTTTTTCTTCCACTTCTTTAACCTGATTTTCAAGATCTTTTTCCATCTGTTCTTTTTGTGCTTTAATTTCTTCAGCAAGTTGTTTTTCTTCTTCACTTTCTTCAAAAGTAGGGTCCAATCTTAGCTTGCTGAAGTGAATGAATGCTTGATCGATACTAAGTTGGTTTGCGACTAAATTTTGTGATACTACTTTGGCAGTAAAAGTCAGAGACACTGGAACGATTTCGCCGGCGCTGTTTTCCGGCACTGCAGAAATTTTCTTTCCGTCGGTATTATCCTTAGGATTGCCAACAAAAACACCGCAATTTGTCGCATTGGCTATGATCATAAAACTAAACAGGTGATTCATAATTTTAATTTTATTCATCAACTCACTCTACTTAGAAAAGGGAAACATTTGCACATTTACCTGGTACAATTGTTCCGGTTGATCTTGTGTATCTTCCAATTCCATTACTTTTCTTTGAAAACCCTGTATAAGTTCTTTTAGTTTTTCTACTTGTTTTCTCGATATTGCAATGGTCATAGTGGAATAATCACGTTTATCTTCAGAAAAATAACTTAGTGCTTGGCTAGCCAGGTCTATCATCTGATGGTGATAGCTAGCGACAAGAAGATTTTTGGTTGCATATCCAGGAGAAAAATCCAAGGAACTCCGTCGCAAATATCCATCTTCTGTTCGATTCAAAATATTATTTTTGCATAAAAAATCTATGTGATCCTTAATATCTTTTTCTCTAATACTAAAATGCAATCTTTTATTTATTTCACTGACATTTTCTTTAAGATCTCCACATTTTGCTAGCTCACCAATGACAGGTATCTCCCAGGTTGAAAAGTATTTTAACAGATGCTCTTGTCCTGTTCCGGAAGTTATTTTTTCTTTTAGTTCATATAACTCATAAAAGAGTTCACTTTTCTTACTAGCTTTCTTCTCATTATGATACTCTACCATAGCTATAAAATAGCGTTTTTGTTTGCCGGTCAAATGTAAGGCTTTAGCAACACTCTCCGCGGCTTTTTTACTTAGGGGCCGTCGTCCTTTAATGATATGATTAATGGCATTAGATTTCGATAGCCCTAAATAGTCCCCTAATGAAGCATAGCTTATCTTAATACCTTCTTTCTTTAGTCCCATATATACGCCTTGTAAGTATTGACGATAATCAACGAACTGGCTAGGTTGAATATTTAGGGATTTATCTACTATTTTATACCACTCCAAGGCTTCTTACCTCCTATCCAAGCCTTTCGGTCGCTTTTGCAGTCCAATAAAGAAAATATGTAAGTCGATAATATCTATATATTTAAATCGTCAAACAAGGGAATAAATTAATAGCTCAGAATACTCAATGAACATTTATTTGTCCAAAATTACTCTGATAGACGTCATTTCAAAGGTTTAGCTAAGGATGCCATAAAAATGTGGACAAAATATTCAATTGCAGATTAAAATTAGCTGCCGTAAATCTTTTTATTTATTAGTAAAATAATTTTTTTTTGAGGGCAAAGATTTTCTCCCGAAGAGGTTTATATCAGCTCAGTGAGAGCAATAAGGAGACAAGATATGAAATTTTTTCGAGACCAAACTTCTTTCAATAATCTTATGATAAGCGCTTCGTTGTTGCTATTATCTAATTGTGGTACACAGAAAGATGTCATTCAAGCAGAATCTACTTCCACACAACAACAAGTGCCCGCTGATAGTACTGGGGCTGAAGCACCGGTGACTCTGAACTTATCCGATGGCAGCAACTTGGCACTACAGGCAGCATCCGATTATGTTATTAGTGATTCAATAAGCTTGACAGAAGCCAAAATCAATCTCGGGCGGATTAAGCTCAAGACCGAGGACGACGAGGATAAAGTAAGTGAAGATGATGAAAAGACAGAAGACGAAAACAGCGAAGATGCCCAAAAAAGTGATGAAGAAAATATTGACAGTGAAGATGCTGAAAAATCCGATCTAAAAAATTCCTTAGAAAGTGAGTTTGCAGAGCAACTTAAAGCTTCTGAGGACGCTGAAGAAGAACTCAAGAAACAGTATGAAAGCGACAAAGAAGCAGCGCAAACAGAAGAGGAAGAAAAAGCCCTAGAGGCAAGCTATCGAGAAAAGAAAATAGCCCTTGAAAATGAAAAAGAAGATATCAAGGCAGAAATTGAAGCTGAGCTTGAAGCATATGAGGACAATTCCTCTGAGGGTGGAAATATTAAATGGAAAGGAACTTATCTTTATGAACCTATTTCTGGTGTGGTAAGCCCTGATCTTCCAGAAGTAGCTGTGTATGATGGTACTTATAAAAGCATTGAATTCAAAATAAAACCTGCACGTGATACTGCGGATACAGATATGACCAATAGATCTGTTTACCTTTTCGGTACCGTCTCAGTCGCTGGGAATCCAGTTAACTTCCAATTCTCAACCCGGGAAGATATGGAGTTCAAAATGAAACCAGCTATACCTTTTGTCATATCTCCCGATCTAAGTAACGAGCTTACTATCGCATTTGACTTGAAAACGTTTTTCACAGATGTCGATCTCACTCAAGCGGTTCCAGCAGCTGATGGCAGCATTTATATCAATGCTGATCAAAATCAGGAAGTCTACAAACTCGTTCTTGAAAATATCAAAGGTGCAGCAGAGGCCCATAATAAATCTGAAGATAAAGAAGACGAAAATGATGATAGCAAAGATAAAGGGGACGAAAGCGATACTAGCAGTAGCACAGAAGGATAAGCCTTAACTATTCCCTGGCTCAAAGCCAGGGCGCGCAAATCGACAACAACAAATTCGGCACTTTCCTTAGTAGACGCAGATCGTAAAGACCACTGGCTATAGAGTCAACCGTTAGCCTCAATAATTTGACAGCCAGGTCTAACAGCAAATACTGTCTGAAAGTGTCCAGATTCTCGAACCATCCCCGGATTGTCTATCTTTTCTTTAATTTACGACTGACCGATATCTCCAGTATTTCCTCTTGAATCCTTTCTTTTTCTGCATTCGACGTTTCAGGATTGTGATAATCCTTAAGCCTGTGCTCCACGTGAAATTCGATAAATTTCGACCTTAATGCATGGACGGCTGATTCACAAGATGCTGCGACATGTATCAACTCTGAACAGTGGCGACCACCTTCGATCATTCTTCGAAGTCCTTCGAGTTGGCCGATTAGACGATTCAATCTTGGAATGAGTGTCAGGTTTTTTTCGTGATGGGGATTCAAAGCCATTTACGTTCCTTTATCTAATCCTATTATACCTTATAGCCCTATAAGTTATGTAAAAAAATACACAGTATTAAATTTATAAGTACTATATATTATTGGACAAATGATAATAACATTATGTTGATACATAATATACCGTATAGGGGTATACAAAAAAAATGTTTTCTCGGCACCAAAAAATAGTTTATACAAATCCTGGGATGGGTCGAGAATCCGGACACTTTCGGACAGTATTTCCTGCTAGACCAGATTGTCAAATTATTGAAGCTAGGGGTTTGAGCGTGAAAACATTTTTAGCATACTGTCCGAGAAATCAGTCTCTATCGACCAGTCCCCAAATCCTGTTTCTAAATTCAAAGTAGGAAAGGGTGAATGATGGACGATCTCATAGCCGCACGATCCCAAATGGCCATCTCTCTTGCTTTTCACATTATTTTCGCATGCATTGGCATGGCAATGCCACTGCTAATGGCAACATCCCATTGGCTTTGGCTGAAAACCAAGAGGCAAGTTTATCTAGATTTAACCCGCAGTTGGTCCAAAGGCGTAGCCATTTTTTTTACAACTGGAGCAGTCTCTGGTACCGCCCTATCCTTCGAACTTGGTCTTTTGTGGCCGGAGTTTATGAAACACGCTGGAGCTATCATTGGCATGCCATTTTCTTGGGAGGGAACAGCTTTTTTTGTTGAAGCTATCGCTCTAGGGATTTTTTTGTACGGCTGGAATAAGATCGGACCGCGCGTGCACTGGGTTTCTGGATTATTAGTGGGAATCTCGGGCCTTATGTCTGGCATGTTCGTTATTACGGCAAATGCGTGGATGAACAACCCTGCCGGCTTCGACTGGATCAACGGGGCCGCCCAGAATATAGACCCCTGGGCGGCAATGTTCAACGATCGGGCCCTCAATATGGGAATTCATATGTTGGTGGCTGCGATAGCTGCTACAGGATTCGCTGTAGCAGGATTACATGCTTTACTTTTGTTGAAAAATCCAGGCCATGAATTTCACCAGAAAGCGATCATAATCGCGATGAGTTTTGGAGCAGCCGCAGCGTTTTTACAGCCTATCTCAGGAGATATTCTCGCCAAAGAAACCGCTCAATTCCAACCCCTTAAACTTGCTGCTATGGAAGCGCACTTTGAAACCGAAAACAACGCCGGTATCTACATTGGAGGTGTTCCCGATGAGAATACAGGGCAGGTTAATTACGGCCTAAAAATACCCTATCTTCTTAGTGTTTTGGCTAAAGGAGATCCTCATGCTACAGTTGCGGGATTGAATGAATTTGATCGCAGCTTGTGGCCCCCCCTACTGATGACCCATCTCAGTTTTCAACTTATGGTAGGGCTCGGTACTCTAATGATGTTGACAGGATTACTATTTGTCTATTTACGTTGGCAAAAGCCTCATCTGCTCTTCTCTCCCAGAAGTATAAAAATCCTCGCTATACTTACCCCCACAGGATTCATCTCCGTGGAAGCTGGGTGGATAGTAACTGAACTTGGTAGGCAACCCTGGATTATCTACGGCATTATGAAGACGAGTGCTGCTCTGACACCCATCCCTGGACTTTGGTTTCCCTTTACACTATTTTTTGTTCTATACGTGTTTTTGAGTATTTTGTTAGTTTGGCTCATGAGGAGGCAGATCCAGGGAATTCCGCACTATCCTACAGGAGGATCTCATGTATGAAGCTATTGTATTTTTTTTATTAGCCTCTTTGGTTCTTTACGGTCTACTGGGAGGGGCTGATTTCGGGGCGGGAATTCTCGAAATATTTAGTCCTCCAAGTTTGGTAAATGAGATAGAAGACACTGTATATCAAGCCATGGGTCCAGTTTGGGAAGCAAACCATATGTGGTTGGTCCTGGCAATTGTTATATTGTTTAATGGCTTTCCCAATGCCTATGCTGAAATATCTATCTTGCTTCATATACCGCTAACCCTGTTGTTAATCAGCATCATCGTGCGAGGCTGTGCGTTCACCTTTCGCCATTATGATATAGCAGGAGGGGGTCGCAGTGCGAAACTTTACAGCCTGGCTTTTCATTCTTCATCACTATTTTCTGCGCTACTAATTGGCATGATGACAGCAGCTCTAATTAAGGGGCAATTTCTTGGAGCTACATCAGGCTCTTATTGGCAGGTTTACTGGCAGCCATGGTTTAGCCCTTTTTGCCTTTCAGTAGGGATATTTGTTTGTATTCTATATGCCTATCAAAGTGTAGCTTTTCTGATTGGAGAGGAGATTAGTACACATCTAAGAAAATTTTTCAGGACAAGAACTAAGCAACTACTTTTAGCAGCCATTGTATGGGGTCCCGTGGTATTTCTAATTTCATATATGGAAGAGGCTGGGCTGGAACGCAAGTTTTTTTCAAGTACTGGGTCTTTAGCTAGCCTGCTTGTGGCTTCTCTTATTGTACCTCTTGTTTGGATCAGTATGGACAAGAACTTCAAGTGGTTGACACGATTTGCCCTCGGTATACAAATTAGCTGTATTCTTTTCGGTGTAATCTTTTTTCAATACCCCGGATTTATCGTTTACAAAAATGGAGCGATTCTTTCTTTAAGGCAGGCTATAGCTCCTACGGAAACACAAAAAGCTCTGCTTAATGCTCTGGCTTTTGGTTCGGTAATTATTTTTCCATCACTATTTTACTTATTTCGCATTTTCAAGAAGAAAAGCAGCTGTATGGATACAGTAAGAAAGGAAGAAAAGCATGCCTAAACAAATTTTAGCAGCTTTATCACGTATCGAGAACCGCCTTGATGCCATAGAAGCAAGGCAGCAGGAAGGACCTAAAGTGGTAAACGATTTACGCACGGGTCTGACAACTATCGCTAACACCTTTGACGAATCTATGAGGATTAGCGATAAACATCGTTGGGAAATGACAGAAAGCATTTCCGAATTAGGAGATACTTTGATTCGCTTGGGATCACCAGAAAACATAAAGGTCATCAACAAATTGGTCAAAAGCCTTCCTGTTTTAGAAGAGACATTAACGACTCTTGAAAGCCTACCGCAATTGCTAGCTATTATGACAGACTCTATAGATCAGTATGCGCTAAAGCTAAATGAAGCCGGATTTAACTTACAGGACTTTAATAATAACGTGGCTGAAATCCTCCAACAAATGATCAGTCACATAGAGTCAGGATCCATCAACAGCCTTTTTAAATCGGGCTTATTAGATAAGTCATCAGTAGAAGTTGTAGCAGCCGTAGGAAACTCATTGGCAACCGGCGTAAAGAAAACGCGAAAAATTAGTTTGTTCTCTTTAATTACGGCCTTAAATAACGACGATTTCAAGCATGCATTATGCTTTTTAATGGATTTCGCGCAACAATTTGGAAAACACATCCAAGAAAAACAAACGAGGGAAAACCTATGAAAAGTTTTGATCTAGTCGTCGTTGGGGGCGGTACTGCAGGAATATCAACCGCAGCAACTATTAGGGCTCAGTATCCCGAGTGGGATATAAGCATAGCCATTGTTGATCCTAGCGAAAAACACTACTATCAACCTTTATGGACCGTTGTAGGGGCCGGGGTTGTTGCTAAGCAAGAAACAGAAAAAGACATGATCGATTATATCCCGCCGGGATGTGAATGGATCAAATCTAGTGTAATGTCTTTTCAACCAGAAAAAAATCAAGTCACCCTAGATCAAGGCGATATCGTTAGCTACCGCTATCTAGTCGTGGCACCAGGAATTCAACTCAACTGGGATAAAATTAGCGGGTTAAGGGAAACTTTAGGAAATAATCACGTAACTAGTAACTATGCTTATGCTACTGCGGACTATACTTGGCGCTGCATTCAAGAAACCCACGAGGGAAATGCCATTTTCACCCAACCAGCGATGCCTATTAAATGCGCTGGCGCACCGCAAAAAATTTGCTATTTGGCTGAGGATTATTTTCGCAAGCACGGGTATCGTAGCAATATCGATGTCAGATTCTGTGCTCAGGGAGCGGCTATTTTTGGCGTTCCGAAATACAAAGCTGCATTAGAAAAGGTGGTTAAGAGAAAAGAAATTTCTACTTATTTTGGTCACGAGCTTATGGCGGTAGATGGTCCGGCTAGGCAGGCTGAATTTCGATTGGTAAGTGATGGCAGTACAGTAACCATGGATTTTGCCATGCTTCATGTAACACCATCTATGAGTGCCCCAGACTTCGTAAAAGAAAGCCTACTAGCAAACGAGCAAGGTTGGGTAGAAGTTGATCAATATAGTTTGCAGCATGTACGTTATCCTAACATTTTTTCCTTAGGAGACGCCTCAAGCCTTCCCTGCTCGAAAACTGGTGCCGCAATACGCAAGCAGGTACCTGTTTTAGTAGCAAACCTTCGAGATTTTTCGATGGATAAAGAACTTAAAGCTCGTTATGGCGGGTATGCATCCTGCCCTTTAGTAACCGGTTATGGTAGTGCAATCTTAGCTGAGTTTGACTATGAAGGACCCGATGAGACATTTCCCTTTAACCAGGCCGAGGAACGCTTCAGTATGTATACTCTTAAGGTCTATGGATTACCTAAGCTCTACTGGAACGGAATGTTACGTGGGCTTGTTTAATTTCATTAGCGAGTAACGAAGTTCCGATCTAAGGTTCAATTGGTTTTTAAAAGCTGTAGACATTGTTTCTTGTGGAATTCGGTAGTTGGAATTTCGACAAACTAGATAATTTAATGTCAACTCTGTTAATCAAGAACAAGCCGATAACAAAACCATTGGCCATCTATACCTTGTTGTCGCCCTCTTTAATACCTGAAAAAGTTGATGCTGAAAAATTTAAAACTTGCAGCTCTACTGTCTGGAGTTTCTCTGCTACAGTAGACATACTACAGATGATCTTTAGTTCACCTCACTACACTGCTTGCAATAATATCAAGTCATCATATTTCTTCAGTTGAGACTAGACAGATCAATAGCAATTGATCTATTTTAAGATTGTTTATTCTGAGGTGAGCAGTTGAAGCTTATTTTTATCGTATATGTGTCATTTTTTATAGGATTTGTTGAGATTTCTCGCTGCAAACCCATTGAAGGTCTTTTATCAGATATTTTTGCCACTGAAGAAATATCATGTCATGAAGAACAAAATTCAACCAAGGCTTTAAAACCAACTTTCTCTAGTCAAGATTCTTGTCGTTGTTTTAAGTTCCAATTTCCTCTCTTCATTAATAACTTAATGTACGGATCTGATATAACTTTTATTTTTAAGCAAGTATTTGAGCTCATATTTCTAGAGCCATTATTTTACTTTTTCCAATTAACCTTTAAATTACTTGATCCACCTATCCATTAAACCAAAACCCATCACATTTTCATGAGATTTTTTCATATGGCAACGACTTATGTGTTTGTCATCGTTGGCAATAATTAATGTTTTGGACATTTATTTTTCTTATAAATCGTTCCAAATTTACTTTTTTGTACCAGGTCGGCAAAAAATATGTCCACAAGGTTGTGTTGACATTTATTGCTAATGAGAAAATCGAACTCTAAACTTTGCAAAAATCTTGTAAAGAAAGGGGAGTTCTTTGCCTAAAGCAAACACATGAGCAAGGCCTTAGTTAAAGTTAATTCTGATTTTTTATATTTCATATAGTGAATCATATATAAAACTCACCATGTATGAAATAAAAAGGAGTATTTGTGGACTTTCCCATATTTCATCTAGATTTTTTAAATAATCGATTTCTTATAGGTATCATTGCTGTTCTACACGTTATTATAAACCATCCCCTAGCAGTGGGCGGTATTCCGTTAGTGACACTCATTGAATGGCGCGGTAGCAAGCGCAAGGATGAGGACACAAGAAAACTTTGGGATAAAGTCGCTTTAAAGATCCTGTTTGTTATGTTCATTATTACAACCACTGTCGGCGCAATGACTGGCGTCGGTATTTGGTTTTCTGCATCCTTAGTAAATCCAGCTGCTATTGGTAGTCTGATTCGCGTCTTTTTCTGGGGCTGGTTTACGGAATGGATTGTTTTTGTAACAGAAGTTATCCTGATCCTCTTTTATTATCTCACATGGAAAAAATATGCGGGAGCTGATAAGCAACGGCATATTCGCATCGGCGTTATCCTTTCCTTGGCATCTTGGGGCACCATGGCCATTATCGTCGCCATTCTGGGCTTTATGATGGACCCCGGAAATTGGATGCAAGATAAAACTCTACTCAGTGGATTTCTCAATCCGCTCTACCTGCCCCAACTAGCTTTTAGGACTCCCTTAGCCATGGTTATGGGAGCAATGGCAGGATTGTTTCTACTGCCATTTTTCACCAAGGATTCTCCCCAGCTTAGAAAAGATATGACAGCTACCATGAGTCGCTGGGCTTTGGCTTGGGTACCTGCTTTGCTTGCCGGAGCTCTTTGGTACTGGTCGGCAGTTCCTGAATCTATGATTGGCAACATTCCGATAGCCAATACAACCCAGCAATTTGCGGACTGGTCCCAAGTATTAGTTCAGTCAATTTTTATTGTCTCGGGTATCGTTGTGCTGATTTCAATAATTGGTGCCACGCGTAAAGTACAATTACCTGCCCTAGTATCTTTAGTACCTTTTATTCTAACCGTTGGTCTACTTGCTCATTTTGAGCGGGTACGTGAGTTTATTCGTAAACCTTATGCCATAGGTGAGTATCTTTACTCCAATGGTTTCCGTTCTGAAGACTATCCCTTGCTACAAAAAGAAGGGATTCTCAAACACGCAAGCTACGCTAAGGTTAAGAAAATCACGGAAGAGAATATGTTAACGGCAGGAAAGGAAGTCTTTGTTCTGGCTTGCACCCGTTGTCATACGGTAAATGGGGTGAACAGTATTACATCTAATCTACAGGGTATGTATGGGGACAAGCCATGGGACCCAGAACAGATTACACAGTATATTGGAATTATGCATACAACACGCGGTTATATGCCCCCCTTCCCAGGTAACGAAGCTGAGCGTGATGCCCTGGCCCATTACCTCAAGTATTTACAAAAAAACAGCGACACCATGCCCGGCGCCCAAAGCATCGGTGCTCGGTTGGTTGATTAAGGAGGACTTATGCAAAACCTAGCTGAAACTCCCATTCCACGCGATATCCCACTGCCACTTCCAGCTCCAGAATGGCTGTTAATTACTCTTTTAGTCATCAGTTTTATCGCGCATATTTTATTTGTTAATTTAATGGTGGGTGGCTCTTTACTAACAACGATTTTCCAGATTCTAGGCTTAAAAAACGAACGCTATGATCGTTTAGCCCGGCAAATAGCTATTACGATTACTGTGAATAAGAGTATGGCCGTTGTTCTTGGTGTGGCTCCCCTGCTATTGATCAACGCTCTCTATACCATCTATTTCTATACTGCAAATGCTCTCACAGGCTTTGCTTGGATACTGCTAATACCTTTAATCAGTGTCACTTTTTTAATCACGTATCTACACAAATATTCATGGGATAAGATGCAAGATCACAAGGGACTGCATATTTTAATGACCATGACCGCCAGCCTTATGTTTCTTTTGATACCCTTAGTATTCCTTGTCAATGTTAACCTAATGCTATTTCCAGAGAAATGGATGCATGTGCGCGGTTTTTTATCAGCGCTTGCCCTTCCCAATGTATTACCGCGGTATTTCCACTTTTTAGGGGCATCCCTTGCTGCCACAGGGCTTTTTTTAGTCGGATATTTTAAACGTGACAAATTTGATTTTAACGAGCATCTAGAGGGATTCAACAAAGCTTCAGTCCTTAAACTGTTCTACTCCGTGACCTTAGGTGCCACAGCAATACAATATATCGTGGGACCAGTCGTGTATCTTAGTATGCCGTCCCATGGATTAAGTATGCCTATGACCCTTGTTATACTCACAGGAGTTATCATTTCGTTACCTGCCAGTTTTTGGCTATGGCAGGAGATTAGTAATCCTCAATCAATAGTAGGAAAACGTTTCGTCCCCATAGTAGCGGCTTTAACCTTAACCGTAATCTTTATGGCTAGCGGTCGACACCTTTACCGTTCAACCGCTTTGGCAGGTCATCAGAAAAAAATGTCTTTAAAGACAGAGCAATATATGGCACAAGTTCAGACAGCCCAGCAAGAGGCACAAGATCTGACTGCAACAAACCAGGGTACTGATAGTGCGGGTATTTCTGGAGAAAAGGTCTTTGCTACCTATTGCGCAGCCTGCCATGCATCCGAGACACGACTTGTGGGACCTCCCTTGACAGAAATTCGCTCAATCTATGGTGGTAATCCGGAAGGTATTGTAAAATGGGCCAAGGCTCCTGGTAAAAAGCGCCAAGATTATCCTCCCATGCCTCCCATCAATATTCCGGAACAGGAACTCTTAGAAGCGGCAAAGTATATTTTAAAGTAGCTTTACTTTTTTTCGCTCATTATCGATAAAAAAAGAACAGCTAACTGGGATAGCTGTTCTTTCATTCCTAGATAATTGAAAGCTCTACCCTTAAGTGTCCCTTTGTGGAAGTAATAGTATTGTTTTGATAGATCGTTATGGCAACCAGTTGCCTTTTCAAGTAGAGTCCGTGCGAGGGGAGGTTCCCCTTACTGACTCGATTAGCACAGTATAGCTCACATTTTTTATGTAATACAGTCACCGGATCTAAAGGGTTTAGGTTGGTTATACCGGGAGCCATCCCTCGATGCTGTATGAAATTTAGATTTCAGGCGGATGCTTGATTATAATAACTCGTTATTATTTTAATCCCGAATTGCAAAATATCATGCCAGTTCTTTTCAAGCTGCACATCAAATTGTTTATCGAATTCCTTAATGGTTTCGATAAGTGATTTTTCCCAGAAGGAATACAGATCTGGATGTACATTTAGATGCTGTTTATCATGGAGAACGCCCAATTTTTCGATTTCTTTCAAGGCAAAGCTTGACCCTCCCGCTGCCATCACAACAAATGTAAGACCTTGCTTTAGTAGGCTCATTTGTTTTTTCATATCTGTATTTTGAAAATGAGCCGCTATACGGTGATCTGATTTGATAAAATTTTTGTAGAAAGTGTCGAGAAAATCAGGTTTATTAATACATCTTCCCAGACTTAGATTGACACTATCTACAGTCGTCTTATCCATCTCTTTGTTCTCCTTTCTCGATAATCTCCTACAATGATATAGTTTACACGAATTATCCAAAATATTATATTGTTATTCATCGAAAGGGCGGCTTGATGAGAGCGAATTGTGCGAAATTTTAAATAGAAAAATGATGCTTATGCTATTGGGAGTAGAGTTGAATCCGTGACCGGATTCAACGAAATACACATCATGAACCATGTAGATTCTTTCTGTCTTCACCAGATAGTTGCGCCAATGCCAAAATTATCAAAACCTAGAAAGTTGCCTATTAAACGCTGCAAGATGGCGATTGCTACCCTTAAGTAAATTTGAGTAGATTAATTTGGCATCAGGTTGCGCCCTGCTAATCCTATCGCTAAGATCATCTATATCTGCCATTTCAACTGCCCTCCCAACTTCAAATGCAGCATATAGTGATTGTTCCCCCTTTTCTATCAATTCCAGATACATAGTTTGTATTTCTGGAATTGAAAATTCTCCACGTACTTCTCCATTAATCTCACCTTGAATCTCATATTTTGTCAAAAGCCTCGCCACAGCATCCATATGTCTTTGTTCGGAAAGACTTATGTTGGCAAATACCCTTGAGCCATATCGAGAATTCAAGTACTCGTAGACATCTCGAGCCAGTTTTTCTTCTTCCCACATAAAGAGTAGATCACCTTTTTGAACGTCAGTTAGTGAGTAAATATCTGTAGTTAATTGATTTAGCGGACAATTAGCTGCCTGTCCTACTCCACCATTGCCATTAGCCTTTGCATTAGTGACACCACCGTATCCTGCTAATAATACTATTGCTGTTAGAACTGTTGTACATGCACGCATCATTTTACCCTCCAAAGTTTCAGTCGTCAGTTACTACGAAACGTCATCTAACTTTCTTGCAAAAAAATTATGAAACTTGACATTCAGCGGACACATCTTTGGTCAAAGACACTCCATTACCTACAGATTCGCTTGCTGCGTAAAATTAACCGGCTATTACCCTTAGATCTCTTCAATTTGTATAGCCAAAGTCAGGATATTGATGGGATCGATTCCCTCCACACCATAATGTTATGGCTTTAGAACTCTTGGAATGGAATTTACTACGTCGATTTACCTATCCTTGGTGAAAGCGCCATTGTGAGAATTTTCGAAGTATGTCTATCATTCAGATTTGCTTAAAAACTATTGCAACAGTTTGAAACAGTTTTCGATTCTCCTTCCAAAAAGAAGCTGAAAATGAAACCTTTCTTATTTGGAATACAGTTTGCATTCGTATATGGCAGACAAAATTCCATAGAATGGAGGCCATACACTCATGAAATTGATGATAGCCATTTTTTTATTCCTAACAACGAGTCTTATGGCCCAGTTTGAACAGGTACCACTAAAAAAAGTGAGGGCAAAGAATGCTAACTTGTTCACTAAACTTATCATAACATCAGGTCAACCAGATCAAGCTGATCTCGATTTACTCAGAAAGTCTGGCTTATCAAGAATTATCAATCTTCGCACTCCTGGTGAAGTTTCTGGGGGATTTCTGGAGGAAAATTGGGCGAAGAAACATCAACTTGACTACATAAATATTCCGGTAAGTAGCCAGACTTTTTCACTGGCTCAAGCTATCAAGTTGAATGAAATTCTCGACTCCTCCAAGCCAACTCTATTACATTGCTCTAGCAGTAATCGGGTGGGAGCCCTTCTGGCAGTAGATCACTTTCTGTTTACAGGAGCGAATAAGGAGCCGTCTATACTTGTAGGCCGTAAGTTTGGTTTGAGTTCATGGGAAACTAAGGTTTCTAAATTGCTAAATGCTAAGGAAACCATAGCGATGCAAAAACGTATCCAACAAGGTAAAAGAGATATTATAACCTATGGGAATAAGCTTAAAAAATTGTTAAGTGAAGGACTACAAAAGGGACCTGAACATGCAATTGATGCTTGCCACCTGGCTATGAACAAAATGGGAAAGCATCCCGTTCATCGCACGACTCTTAAACCTCGTAACGTTCATAATAGACCTAACTCTGCTTTCAAAGAAAAACTCCTACAACTGGAACAAGAAAAGGCTCAAAATTTTCAGTTAATTTCTGATAAAAATAAAACCTGGCTTGCAAAACCTATATATATTAAACCTTTATGTACTACTTGTCACGGGGTGACACCTTCAGAAAAAATTCAAACTAAATTGAAAGTTCTTTATCCTCAAGATCAAGCTCTAGGATATAAAGTTGGAGATTTCCGTGGAATTTTCTTCACGGAAATTTAGAAAAGGTATTTAACCTTAATTGTTTTGTATGGGAATTTTTTAGGTTCCCACCGCAAACTTGTACCCGGTGATACAGGATATTAGAAGAAAATCCACTATCATTTCTTAAAGGCTGCCTTGGGTTTTGGAGAGAGCGACCTTTCTTTTTAACCTAAAGAAAAGCACGAAAAATAAAGTCTACAGTATGCACACCTCTGAAGTTCGCTGTATTAGCAAGATCAAAGCCCATAAACGCTATGAATTTGGTAATATGATTGCTCTTGCTACTACTGCAGAAAACAGCATTGTTGTTGGGATTCACTCATTTGTAGAAAGCCATTATGATGGTAAAACCATTTCAGACAGCTAGTTTCAAGTCAAAGATATACTCGGACAATGGCCTCAAGATGCCTATATTGATCACGGTTATAAGGGCTGTGATAGTTATGTTTTTGGCACTCAAGTTCACAGACAAGGGCTGAAGTGCCATAGTCAGGAAACCAAAAGCTATCTTTGTAAACGGGTTCGTATTGAGCCTGTCAAGAGCCATCTCAATTCAGATCACCGCATGGGATGCAATCGTTTGGCAGGGGTGTTTGGGCGATATGATGAATAACTGTCTGAGAAATCAGTCTCTATCGACCAGTCTCAGAATCTCGCCGCTGCTTGCAGAGGTTAAATGCCAGGAGGTAATCACCGTCAGGTGAATGTCAAGGAAGCCCTCCTTCAGTTTGGGAACCTTACCGCGAAGGTAAACTTGATAGTTTTCCTATTTGCACCCTCATAAAGTTTCTTAAAGATTTTTTCTTATGAGGTGAATCGCCAGATTCTTTCTTCTTCCAAGTATCAGAAGCATCGGTTCCACATAAATTGACTATATTAAGTTGTTTACATTTTTCTAGATGCAGTTTTATATACGAACTCATATCATAAACCGAACCATCAACTGCCATCCAACAATCTGTTTCATTTTTATGCTTTTTCAATTCATCCATAGAGATTATCTTTTCTTGCCCCCACCCCATTGAAGAGACAAGTAGCATAGAAAAGATCGAAAATTGGACTTTAGTCACCATTAGAATACTCCTTCTAGAATAATCTTGGAACGCGCTACTCCTACTTTCAATAATAAATTTTTAGCAGCAATCTGAAAGTTAGGGTGCCCGCAAATTCGAAATTGTTGATAGTCATGTGACCATTCTTTTTTTATATTTCCTTGTAAGGCAGCCAAGACCTTGCGTCCATCGCCAAGGGATTCTTCCCAAGAGAAATTATCTCTAATATTACTCAGTGCATCTAGTTCATTGCGAAACAAAACGGATTCCGGTGACTTTTCACCGTATACCAAATGCACTTTTGAATCAAACCAATTTGGGAAAGTTCTCGATGCGGCGAGAAATATAGCGATACCAACTCCATAGGCAATCCAAAGTTGAGATTTATCGGACTGCCAGAACTTAACTCCAAATGGCCCCTTCATTTTCACGAAACACGGTAGGGTAATATAGTGAAGAATTCCAGTGTCATAACCTCGACTTTTAATAAGTAGCTCGCATGTTCCTGAATGAGACAAGCTGATTATGGTAAATGGATGCCACGCTTTGGAAAATTTTTGTCCACAAAAGCGCACATAAAAAAATTGGCCCGCTTTACAACTGATGGTTTGGTTATGTTCAGCTGGTTCTAAGGTTTGCCAGAAAAGGTCATTTCGTAACTGAGTTTGTTGAACAATTTTATATGGGATGCCAATAGAAGAAAATCGAGGAAGACAAACCGTCATGAAGATGCCAATAACTCCTGCAAAAGTGACAGCTCCTATCAATGCCCATTCGGAGAGCGTTCTCGGTTCTAAAACTAGAAACGAGTGAGCTATCCCGAAAGCGAAGGCAAGAATAAGAATTAAATGAGCCCTACGCCAGCGTCGGTAAGGAGCGTTTCGAAAACTGGCGGCTAAAGCAACAATAGTCGCCGAGATAGCGAACGCCACCCATCCTGTTATCACAGCAGGATCTAAAAGGTTTCCCAATAGGTCGAGAGTTGCCGAATAATCGAACAATAATGCCCCTAAATGGACCATCATGGCAGATATAGCCAGCCAGCCAAGAATATGATGAACTCGTAGTTGTTGCCGATAGCCACCGACCAAAAAGTTTATCAGGGGACTTTTTATAGCAGTGCAAAAACTAACGGCCAGAAGAATCGTGCCCACCCAACCTGCCAATCGAACGAGTGTCATAAAAGCTCCTTAGGTCATTCCATACTAGGGAGTTCACATTGCATAGATTGACGTCCTCTCCACGTCTAAAGCCGGGGGATTCCTGGGCCACTTCAGGACACCAGCGATTCACGTCCGAATCGGAGAATGTTCAGTGCAGCATTCACGTCACGATCATGAACCGCTCCACAATTGCTGCATATCCACTCTCTTACCCCAAGATCTTTCACACCTTTCGGTGCGCTATCTGGAATCTCTTCACAGCTAGAACAGATTTGAGTTGAGAAGTTTTCTGAAACTTCTAAGAATATTCTATGCTGTTGCGCGCTCGCTTTATACTTCAGCATCGTTTTGAATGCGGTTGTGGCCGCATCGTTGACAGATTTTGCCATCTTCGTTTTGGCTAGACCCTTCGCTCCAAATTTACCAACAACTATGAGACAGTTTTCTTGGACTATTTCTGTTGAGGCTTTATGGAGATCGTCCATTCTCTTATGCTTCTGCGCACGAGCAAGCTTGCGTTCCATCATACGGTAGTAGCGACCATTCGATACCTTTTTGCCGCTAGAGAGAGTGGCCACATCTTTCATACCGAGATCAATGCCAACTTCAGCACTGGCATCATATTGTTCTGACTCATACTCAACTGCGATACACAGATACCATCTACC
>JBNKNM010000061.1:0-26574 GCA_050293845.1 Pseudobacteriovorax sp.
TTATGGGGAAATTTGCTAGAAGATATCAACAGAGTATAGATTTGATCGCTATGGACAGTAAAGCTGACAAAACAGGTCTTTATTTTGATCTTAAGCAACGAGGGATAAGATTATTGACATCACCTCGCAAAAAGCTTGGTAAAAAACCCACAAAGAAGCGTCAACAGATGTATCAATTCTTAGTGAGTAAACAGTGTAAAAGACTTTATAAGCATAGATCTATAAGCGTGGAGCCACTACAGGGTCTTATTGCGGATATTTTTGATTTACAAATATGCCATATGAGAACAAAGCAAAATAATCGATGGATGTTTGCAGCTATGGGGATTGCTATTCAAATAGCTCAGCTCGATAACTGGCGCCAAGGCATATCGATTTGGAAGATTAAGTCAAAGGTTTTGGGAGTATAAACTCCCCGACCCCTCAGTTACATAAGAATAATTTCTTATTTCACAACCAGTGGATGTCATGACATCCATTAAATTTAGCAAAAGATCTTAATCTGGTAGCAAGCATATCTCTAATATCTATTTCGGTTTCAGTATGAATAGATTTTATATATAGAACTTTTTTCTTTCTATCTGTTTTACAATCAAGTCTCCCCAGTAGAATAACGCCTCTCAATACCGGCAAACAAAAATAGCCATATTTTCTTTTGGTTTCTGGGAGGTAACATTCAATCTGAAAATCAAATTTGAAAATATTTTTTAATTTTTGTCTCTGAATGACAAAATTATCGAAGGGAGACAAGATCATGATTTTTGCGGAGTTTTCGCTATCCTCATCTAGCACAATTTGTTTTCATAAGTTGGAGAAATGTAGAGTCATCAATATCTCGATTTTTGTCTATGCCTAGCTGGGAATTGATAGACTCTGTTTGTTTCATAACTAGCAAGAGCATCTTCTAGATCCTTATTATCTATACTAATTTTTTACTCTATGCCAAAATCAGTTGACAGTAGGGTTAATAGTATTGTTTCTATTCTTTTTCGTGTTTTCAAGTATAAGTTAAGACGAAAAACTTTCTGCACTGACCTTAAACTATTAGATACCCATATAGCAATACATCTATCAGCAAAATGTTTAATTCGCAAACTATCTTTTGATAATGCTAACTAATAACAATTATTCCAAACAATTCACCAAATGAGCTATTCAATCGACCTCTTTGCTGCGTATATCTTAGTGGCTGCAAAATACTACCCGATGGCTGTAATTTCCAACATAACCGCACTACCTGTGTCCACTGGATGCTATCGCTTTAGCTTGATAACTTTGCACCGTAACCTGATTTCTCTACCTTAAGTTTAAGTCAAGAACCTTGACAAAGTTGCAAACCACCTTATATTACGCAACGTATTGGAACTGGCTCTCGCCTCTATTAACCTGCTGTAATAATTGAACTATAGCAAAAGAATCAGGAGATTAATCGTGAATATACTCGAGCTACTAAGTTGGCGCTATGCGACGAAAAAAATGAATCCATCCAAAAGCGTCCCACAAGAAAAAGTTGATCGTATTGTCGAAGCCGTACGCCTTACTGCTACCTCTAGTGGATTACAACCCTTTGAACTATATATAGTAACGAATAAGGACATTCAGGAACATATCAAGAAGATAGCTTGGAACCAAAACCAAGTAACTGATTGTTCACATCTTTTGGTGTTTGCAGCCTGGGATAACTATACTGCCGAACGTATCAACATGATGTTTGATTTAACCAATAAGGAACGAGGTTTCAAAAACGAAGGTTGGGAAAACTATAGGCAGATGCTTCTCAATAGCTACCCCCAACGAGATCCTCAGGTGAATTTTGACCACGCGGCTCGGCAAGCTTATATTGGACTCGGTACTGCTTTGGTCGCAGCGGCAGCTGAAGGTATCGATAGTACTCCTATGGAAGGTTTCGATCCTAAAGCTTTGGATGAAATTCTTGGTCTGGACAAAAAAGGGCTCCGTAGCGTTGTTATGCTTCCGCTCGGGTATCGTCAGGAGGAAGGTGACTGGCTTGTAAAACTAAAAAAAGTACGCCGCCCCCGTGAGGATTTCATCAATGAAATAAATTGAGGTATAACCATTCTGACATTCGGCGTTGGGATTTAAAACCTATCACTCCTTCATAGCCAACTTTGCCATAATTAAAAACTGGATGTAAATTCCTACGCGATCTTGGAGGGTCGCTGGGGACACTCCCCCAAGCCGAATTCAAAAGCATCGGTTATTATGGCATTGATTCCAATCTCTTTCATAGTGTACAGCGGCCTAAAAAGCAGTAAAGCTATACCCTAAAAAAAGCATCTGTGGCTTACCAGGTCTTAACCCATAAGGGCGGTAAGAAACTAGATACTTCTCTCCCAAAATATTGTCCGCCTTAATATAGACTTGTTGCCCATCAGAGTACGACCACGAACCTGATAGGTCTACAACGCTATACGCAGGGAGTTCTTTTCGGCCATCAGCAACAGATTGATCGAACATCGAGCTTTTATTCTGGTAGGAAAGGGTAGCTTCTAATCCACTTACTGCAAAACCAAGAGTGGCAGCCAAACTATGCTTAGCTATATAGGGTAGAGGATCATTGATTTCGATGATTCCTACACCCCACTCTGGATTAAGTGAGTTTCTCGATTCAGTTAAGTAAGCTTCGGTGTAAGTATAAGAAAGAGATCCCAATAGGTCCCAACGACCAAAGGAGTGGCGATCACGATGACTAAGTTCCCAACCCTGGATGGTAGCCTGTCCCCCATTAAATTCTTTATCAAGGTCGGCATCGCTACATCCCGATGAGAAGGTACAAGTTCCTTTAATATTTTCGTAATTAGAATGGAATCCAATTAGATCAAAACGCCTTGCACCTTCAGAATACCGAACTCCAAGCTCGCTATTAAGTGCCATCTCGGGCTCAATAAAGTCAGCCTGTCCAGGACCGACAAGTGTCACCCCTTGATTGATACCTCCCATCAGTCCAAAATTCGGAGTAAGTTGGTAGAACAACCCTGTACCGAATGTTGTAATACTATCGCTATTGGATATGTCAGTAGAGTTCTCACTTAACCCATCATGGCTATTGGTGGAAACATTTTCTGATCTAACTCCAAAGCTCCAGCGTAAGTTGTCCCAGTAATGAACCGCTTCTAAATAACTAGATACGGCTTCAGAGCTATCTTGCAGTTGGTTGGTTTCCTTACGCTCCACCGTTGGGTCGGAGATGAGATGTCCCGATTCCATGATATAGACTTCTTCAGAGTGGTCTCGGTCAATTTGATCCGAATGGTATCTAAGACCAAAGTTCAGTTCTAAGGAACTGTTCAGTAATGAAGGAGTTTCGTAGGTACCATCCCATTGAATTCCTTCAACGAGGTAGGTCCTGCGATTATCTCCTACAACAATATTTGTTAAGGAATTTGAATCTTCTAAACCTTTGAGAATGGTATAATAGATTTCGTTAGCTCCCACAGGCTCTAATAAAACTGTGCGAGGATCGATGATATCCCCAAAAAAACCGTTGAATTTAGACCAATTTCGTCGAAACCAGTGCCGATAGACGCGAGTTGTAAGCTGGAGTTGATCCCACGAAATACCGTGAGTGGCCATGACCTGATCGCGGTTCCAAACCATTTTATCCCGCTCACTTGCAGCGTATCTTTGATAAGGGTCATGGTCAAAATCTTGTTGGGTTAATCCAAGGTAAGTTTCAAAGCTTTTTTCATGGGCCCGTACTAACTTTAAAGATAAATATTGTTGGCTACTAAACTGGTAGGAGGCCTTGACCATAATATCGTCTTTTTCAAAGCCTGTATCACCACCATCTGTCAGAGTCTTGAAACCATCGCTTTCAATGCGCCCTCCTTCAACGAGATATCGGAAAGTGCCAATACTATCACCGAAGTAGCCTTGAATTTTCTTGGTATTGAAGCTTCCAGTTTCAGCTCTGATGGAGTAGATACCTTCGTCTGAAAGTGGACGCGTAGTTAGGTTGACAGCACCGCCAATTGAGTTGGGGCCAAACTTGGTAGAACTGGGCCCTTTGAAAACTTCTACGCCAGTAGCACGGTAGGCCATGGGAAAGTAATACGCAGCAGGAGCAGAATAAGGAGCTGGGCCAATAAGTACACCATCCTCCAAAAGGGTGACCTTGCGAGATCGATGGGGATGCGCCCCCCGAAGTCCGATATTGGGACGGAGTCCGAAGCCATCCTCTTCTTGAATATTCACACCAGGAATGTCCTTAAGGATACGATGGATATCATCGTACTTAAAGCGGCCAAGATCTTCCTCATCCAGGAAAAAAGCCGATCCAGGCTGCGTTAAGGCCTTCTCCCGGCCCCCAAGAATAGAAATCCTTTCGATATCCTCTTGAGCCCATAAATGAGAGCTGATACTTAAAAATATTAGAGTCAGTCTTGCGGGTTTAAATTTTACCATCGCTTTTGTCCCGAGATAGATCAATTACTAGTTTCAAATTGATAAGATCAATTATGAGAGGAATTATCATTATCAACGATACATGGGGAACTCAATCTTATTCTTTAACTTGCCGGAGAGACAGTACAAAAGCGCCAGCTTCAGATATTGGCACTTCTAGTAGGTTTAGATTGTTCGCAAACATTCTTTGGCTTCTACGCCCATTTAGGGCTATTACTACGCATATTTGGCTAAGCAAACATTCTGGATACGTGACTTCCTCTTCTCGACTGAAGTCGAAAGCATCCTGTAGTTAGGATATCTGAAGTACGATCAGCTGAGCCGTACTCACTTGAGGTTTGCATGATAAAGGAGCCATCTCTAGTTTCCTGCTACTATCTGGAAAATTTCCAGAAAAGCTCTACCATAATCATTAGCGAGTATTATTTGTTTTAAAAGAAGACAGGTTGGTTTTACTGTTAAAAAATAGCAATTTGCTTATAATCTACTGTTTAAATTGTAAAATAAGAAATACTTAACGTCTGAAATAGTTTGATTTTTACTATTGTGAAAAGATTGTATCTAATAAAATCAGGCTATTATAGCCGAGCCCTGATTTGGTTCTTTGGAACTAAATATGCATTATAAATTATCATGTTGAAAATTAAGATTTGAGGTACGAAATCTAATGAGAGTCAACCTGCTTCTTATATCTTTACAAATATTTTTACTTACAATGGCCTGCACCAATTCACCAGAGCTTACCAGAAATTATCGACAGCCTGAAGGTAAAGAGTCAGACGATATAGCTACAGTATCATCAGAAGTACAGTTGGTTTTTTTGGCAAAAACGTTTGCTGATATCCCTGGAAAAAAAACTATCAACATTAACTATGGTAATTATTTTGAAGAGTACAATCTCGAAACTGAAGATGAAATTGTCAGAATTACTTTAAATAGCTTCCCAGTTGGTATAACACAAAATTTTGTAGTTCAAGTCACTGATACTGAAGGCGAAATCATTAAGAAAGCGGAACTAACTAATTTGAAACTTAGCAAAGATGTAGATGATAAGATTGTCATCGACGAATGTTACTGGAAAGACACCATTTGGTCTGGTGAAGTAAACGTACAAGGATGCCAGTGGGAAATTGTAACAACTAATTAGAGTCGTAAAATGAAAGCATTAAGTTTAAGCTATATACTATTCGTACTGTCAATTGGCACAGCCTGTTCTAATGCAGTGCCAACTGAATATAGACCGCAAAGATCTGGAAGCGTTAATTTTCAAGATCTTTTACATAGGGGAAAATCACCTCTACGATTAGAACAAGAAAAAGCAGCAAATTTGGGTTTGAATGGCTTTGGTCTACAATCTTCACTGTCTGTTAGCAATATCGATAGTCAAGGGCAGTATAGCTCTCATATACAATTTGATACTATGGCGATGCCTAGCATTGAAAATAACAGAGAAAGCATTCTCTCATACATTGAGTCATTTCTGAATCAAAATGCTGGATCGCTCCAAGTAGCTTACGCTGAACTTATACCAGCTGATCAATTTATACAAAAATTGAACAACAACTTACATGTTGTGTCATTTAATCGAACAAAAAATAAATTGCTTGTTGATAATGCTCGTGTTCAGTTCTTTTTTTATGAAGTTAGTGGACAACTAGTTTTAGCTAGGGTTAATAATCATTCCTATGGTGCGATAATAGATATCAATGGTTCACCTGAGCTTTCCAAGCAAATTGACTTTGACTCCCTTACTGGAATACCTGGAGTTAAAAAGTTATCTCAAGAAAATCTAATTTATGCTGTTAATGAGGGTAATGGTTACTCATTTCATTATGGAAGCCGTGTGAAAGTGGCTAAAAATGATGATTCAGAAATTTTCCATATCCTATTAAATAATAGTGATGAATCTATCATTGAAGCATACTCGAATAAAGTACACGCAGCACATACTTTAGAAGTTGAAAAATATAAGCGCTCCTATGTTTTTAAAGATAAAATATCTGCACCTTTTGCTCTAGTAGGTGTAGACAACACAGAGACAGACCAGGATGGTAAGTTTGATACAGATGCTGCCACTGCACAGATAACTTTAGCCAGCACAAATAGTGCCTCTGGTATTGTTCAATCTGGAGCAAATAACTTTTTCTCTTTCCCAGTAACTCTTCAAGGCAACAAAACTCTAATTAAACCAGATCAAACTAATGAAGCTGCTATTAATACTTTTGTGGCCATACATGATGTCGCACAATTTGTAGGGCAATTTCTTACAGCTGCACAAGCGCCAATTCTACAGACGGGAATCCAAGCGAATGTTAATATTGCAGATTCTTGTAATGCTTTTTTTGATGGTAACAGAAACACACTCAATTTCTTTCAAGAAGGAACTGCTGGAAACGGCAGCACATGCTCCAATACCTCTCTGATTAATGATATTATCTATCACGAATGGGGTCATGCTTTAGATTTTCAAGTTGGAACAACTGTTAATAATATTACTGATGGTGCTTTTTCTGAAGGCATAGGAGATATTATTTCAGCTCTCGTAACGGATAGTCCCAATCTAGCTCCAGGTTTCTTTTTAAATAATACTAATGGCATTCGTCAACTCCGAAACGATATTGTGGCTCCCCCTCAGAATGAGGCCGAGGCAGAAGTACATTTTCAAGGTCAGATTATAGGTGGCGCTTTCTGGGATCTTAAGAAAATGATGGAAGCAAAATACGGTCCTATAGAAGGTACAAGAAAAGTTTCAGAAATGTTTTTTCAACATCTTCGCATCACTGATGTTTATACCGATTCATATCGAAATCTATTAACTGTCAATGATGATGACGCTAATCCCAATACACCATCTCCAGACTATTGCCTTATCAACAAGGCATTTGCGAGGCATAATATTTCTGACTCCGATGCCGCTGAAGGAGTCAATTGTGTAGATGAAGATGAATTACTAAGATTTAATATCAGTGCTGAAAAGGCTGATAAAATTACACTTGATATTTCAGCTTTAGGTGCCCAAAAAATTATTATGTGTACGGATACTAGTATTGAGGATTGTGATATTGAAGATCCTAATAATTTCATTTTTGAAAAAACGGAAATCGAAGGCTATATTGGAAACAGGCAGTTCTATACAACACAAGCCGAGATAGACCTTTCCTCAACACGTTCTGTACTTTTGGTAACTACCGATATTTATGATAATATTATCACCAAGAAGCAAATTACATTTAATGAGCGAGATCGTAGTAACGATTTGTCCCATCAATTGCAATAATGAATACTACATGCCACATTGATATGGCGTTTAAATTCTTACCGTAGCAGGTCAGGAAATACCAGTTGTAGCGTTTTGAAGGAAACGCAGCAAAGTTTTGGATTATAATGTCATAAACTCTTATTATCGTCTTTAGTCAGCATTCCTTGAAACATGGATAGTTTCATTAGGAATTCTTGGTTTGCATTGCCACCTTTTTTTTGCTGTACTGAGCCAGTAGCGTAAATTTATTTGGTATAGTCATGTCGCGATTTTTACTTTCATTAGGTATAGGACTGGTGGTAATCGGTCTTGTCATGCATTTTTTTCCATGGATTAAACTTGGTCAGCTTCCAGGAGACCTGAAATGGAAGTCAGGTAACATGACATTCTATTTGCCATTAACAAGTTCTATTCTGTTCAGTGCGGGGCTATCACTTCTCCTTTATTTAACAAAAAAAATCTTCTAAATTATCAAGACTAATTTCCCATACTAATCAGGGATCTTTTGCTTGTGCGTCTTGGAACAACAGGTGATCGATACGGGTTAACAGCGCGGAGGACCCATGGAAGTCAAAGTGGCAAATGATCAAAGTGAACTTATCGGTGGCACTCCTTTGTTAAAGTTAGAGTCCCTGTCTCGCATCTGTGGCAGCGAGATATACGTCAAATGTGAGCACATGAATCCTGGAGGCAGCGTTAAGGATCGTGCCGCTTTGGGAATGATCCGCAAAGCGGTGAGCGAAGAGAAGTTAAAATCTGGAATGACCATTGTTGAGGGTACGGCAGGAAACACTGGTATTGGACTGGCGCTGGTAGGTAAGGCTTTGGGCTATAAGGTTCGGGTTGTAATGCCAAAAGGACAGACTCATGAGAAGGAGCGGATGATTGCCCTGTTTGGTGCGGAGCTCCAACTAGTCGATGCTTGTCCCTTTAAAGATCCTAAGCATTTTTATCACACAGCGCGACGTATGGCAGAAGAGAGTCCAGAGCGTTACTGGTGGGCTGACCAATTTGAGAACACAGCTAATGCTATGGCGCATTATGAAACCACTGGGCCTGAGATTTGGCATCAGCTAGGTGGTGAGATAGACGCTCTCGTATCCGTGGCAGGTACGGGGGGGACTATAGGGGGAACCAGTCGCTTCTTAAGGGAGCAAAAAGCAGATATAAAAATCGTACTCGTCGACCCCATGGGCTCAGGCTTGAAATCTTTTGTTGAAACAGGGGAGTTTAAATCTTCAGGCAGCTCGTTCACAGAAGGTATTGGTATTATGAGGTTAACAGCTAACTTTCGCATGGCCTCAGTGGATCAAGCCCTTAGCTTTCCTGATCAGGATATTGTAACTGTTTCGCGTTTTGTAAGAGATCATGATGGGGTGATTTTGGGCAGCAGTTCTGCTTTAAATGTCACTGCAGCGTTGGCAACCGCTCTGGAAATGGGACCGGGTAAAAAGCTCGTGACCTTTGCCTGCGACCTCGGCGAAAGAAGCTTTTCCAAATTATACAATGAAGCGTTTTTGAAAGAAAAGGGTATTGATTCCCAAAGAAGCATAGAAGCCATGCGGGATGACTGGTCTCTCTAGACTAGATTAGCGTGTTTCTAGCTGAGTGAAAGGACCTATCTAACCCATATCAATAGTTAAGTATCCAAGGGGACCAATGCTATGACCATGTATTTGCTGAATATTTTATCCATATCCCGAAGAAGGGTAAAATTATGTATAAACGGCGACTTGTGGCTGTGGAAATAAAATCTACAGTGTTATATATATCTTTTGCCAAGGTCCCAGATCTGGGAAAACTTACACTCTAGAAAGGAGATAGCATGACTCGTTGCCTTCGCGCTATGGTTGCCCTAACGGCTATTAGTGCATCAATGTCTGTATGGGCCGGAGACAAAGTAAAAGGAAAGACTCTATTCGTTACCTGCGTTGCCTGTCATGGGGCGAATGGGGAAGGTAACAAAGCCCTTAATGCTCCCAAGCTTGCCGGTCAACAAGACTGGTATCTTATTAGACAATTGAAAAACTTTAAGGATGGTATTCGGGGCGCCAACCCTAAAGATATCTATGGAGCTCAAATGCGCCCCATGGCGATGACTCTACCCAACGATACGGCCATCGAAGATGTTGTCGCTTATATTACGACCCTCAAACCTTAAAAAAATCTCCTACTAATAGCTGGCTAGTGCCTCGGCCATGACCGAAAATTTGGCAGTGGTGAAAGTCAGCTATTGTAATCCTGATGACCTGTCTGAGTAGACTCAGGACACTTCCGTTGTTTGGCTAGTACTTCGCTTAAAACTTGGCTATAACTCCATAAGTTCTATAGTCAGCAAGAAGGTATACACAGATCACCTTCGGGAAACTTATACGGAGTGCTTATGCTTAAGTTTTTTCTTTTTGCCCTATTGTTGGGGCTAACTCCCTGTAGCCAGAAGGATAAGGCTAAGAGAATTCATAAAGACTTACCTGTCGTTGATGGCCATAATGACCTACCATGGGCGATTCGCCAAAGTGGACTAGCCCTTAAAGATATTGATCTTACAAAGTACCAAAAAAAGTTTCATACCGACTTAAGGCGCTTGCGTGAAGGAGGAGTTGGCCTTCAGCTTTGGTCAGCCTATGTCCCTGCAAGTACAGCTGAGGACAATACAGCTCTAAAAACCACTCTGGAGCAAATCGAGCTGATTCACAGCATGCACAAAGCCTATCCCAAGCACCTGAAGCTAGTTGCCAATGCTGCAGAAGCTCAGCAGGCGATCCAAGCTAACGTCATTGCTGGCATGATCGGTGTTGAGGGCGGTTACTCCATTGAAAACTCCTTATCAAACTTAAAACTACTGTTTGATAAAGGTGTGCGCTATATGACCTTAACCCACTCTAAAAATATTTCTTGGGCCGATTCAGCCACTGATACCCCCCAGCATCACGGACTGACCAAGTTCGGTGAAGATGTGATACGGGAAATGAACCGCCTTGGAATAATCGTGGATATATCCCATGTATCCTTTGCCACCATGAAGCGTGCGATGCAAGTTTCGCAAAGCCCAGTCATTGCCAGTCATTCATCAGCCTATGCCCTGGCTCGCCACCCTCGCAACGTTCATGATGATATTCTCAAACTCATGAGAACAAAAGGTGGCGTTATCATGGTTAATTTTTACTCCGGTTATATTCGCAACGATGCTAGTAAAGTTTTAACAGAGTTCCAGCAAACAAAGGACCTTCTGAAACAGAAATATCCCAAGCAAGAGGATTATCGTAAAGCAGTTGAAGAGTTTTTTAAGGAGCATCCCCTTCCCAAGGGTTCTGTAGATGATGTCGTTGATCATATAGACCACATTGCGAGAATTGCCGGCATCGATCATGTCGGTCTAGGTTCTGACTTTGATGGTGTTGGAACCCTGCCGGAGGGGCTGGAGAATGTCTCTCAGTTCCCCAACATCACTGCAGAGATGCTTTCCCGCGGTTATTCCGAAACCGACATTCGCAAGGTTTTAGGAGGTAATTTTTTTCGCGTTCTTAAGGCCAACGAAGCCTATGCCAAGGGGCAACAGTCCCACCATAAAAGCCATTAGTACGGGAAAAAACTATCAACCATCGTTAACGAGAAAACTTTTTCACCGAAGTAACTCAGGTGGACATTGCGGGGCTCTGGCTTAGCCCGTAAAGTTGCGGACCACCGCACGGCTTATGAATCGAGCCTTATCCCGCAATCGAAACCTTTTCAAATTGGTTTTCACAATACCACGGGTAAACCTGGTAGACTTCGCATAATCAATGTTAACATCAACCATGACAATACGATTGTCTTCAGCTGATTTTATGGCTTCAGCAATCACCCTTTCAATGTCGCTATTGCTTTCCATATACAGGTATTGAGCATGGCTTGCTTCAGCGATACCTTGCATCCGAATATTGCCGAGAACAGTGCAGGTTTTTCGGTTATAGGGGATTTTTTGCGCTTGGGAAATTTGTGATAACTCCCCATCGCTAAATACAAACATAATAGCTCCCACGCGCTCCCTGACAGCGGTGATCATTTCCAAACCAGTCATCATAAATGCCCCATCACCTACGATGCCAACAACCTGTCTTTCTGGATGTGCTAATTTCGCTGCTATAGTGGCAGGAACACAGTAGCCCATGCTGTTAAAATCTGTGGGAGAGATGAACTGCCCTCCTTTTGGAATAGGCATCAGTTCCGCGGTCAAAAACGTATGATTGCCATCATCGGCAACAATAATGGCATCATCGTCTAAAATACGTCGTAAAGTCGCAAAGAAGAGCCCAGGGTTTACCTTCTGGCCACTATCATGTTGAGCCCACTCTTTTTGATAGTTACTTTTTTGCTCGTTGATGGCCTGAGTCCAATGCTCTTTATGATTGCTGCTAATCTTTAAATGCTGCAGCTCTTCGCGTAGCGCTGTGAGGACCTGCTTGGCATCCCCCTCAATGGCCACTTTTGCAGGATAATTGGCGCTAAACACCTCGGGATTGATATCGACATGAATAAGGTTTTCTGGGGGATTGATCCCGAAGCTTCCCGTCGGTATCTCGCTAAACCGAGTCCCCACGGCCAACAGGCAGTCGCAGTTTTTAAATGCCAGTTCCGAAGCAGGTACCCCATAGGCTCCCATGCCCATACCGGTGTGCAGAGGATGATCTGCCGGAAAGCTGGAAAGCCCTTGAAGGGTAGTGGCTACAGGTGCTCCTAAAAGATCCGCAATCGCCTCACTAGCTTCCTGGGCACCCTTAGCACCCCAACCCAAAAACATTCCTGGCTGCCGCGCCTGAGCCAGTAGGGATGCAGCCTCCTTGATCTTGCTTAAATCCAGCTGGGGTGGTTGCTCTTGGTTTTGAAAGGTAGGAATACTGTCCACTGCTCCAGAAAACATAGAAACATTCACAGGGATTTCAATGAAAACCGGCCCCGGCTCTCCCGAGACTGCTATGCGATAAGCTTTGTAAATGGTAGGAATAACATCATTTTGACTCGCAACTTTAAAATTGGCCTTGGTGATAGGTTTTATCAAAGCATGTTGATCCATATCGTGGAGCTGATACCGATGACCGGTATCTGTTCTAATACCCCCGGAAATAACCAGCATAGGAATACCATCCAGACTAGCCTCAGCGATACCACTAGCAGCATGGGTCACACCAGCAGCAGGAACTATCACACAACAGCCAATAGACGAGGTTGTACGACTGATAGCATCAGCCATATAGGCGGCACAACATTCGTGGTTAACCAGCACGGGCCTAATTAATTCTGAATTGTTAAGCTCGTCGTATATTTCAGTATTATGAACTCCTGGTATACCAAATGTATATCTTACTCCAATTTGTTCCAAAGCATATCGCGCTAGCCAGGCGCCTGTTTTTTTCATCAAATGTCTCCTGGAAACCCGGTTCTTTAGGACCGGGAGGAATGGAGAAGCCCTGGGGCAAGCATCCCATTGCTAGATGCAAAATTCTCCATTATGGTTAACGTTAATTTTTAGGAGTGAGTCATTAACAGTATGTCCTCAAAGCTGTTCTATTCCAGCGATAGAGTTTGCCGCTATTCTCCCGTTAAAAATACAATTCGATAAAAAAGTCCCTTCTAAGGAGCGCTTGCCAGCGATACCACCGCCGCCAAATCCAGCACATTCCCCCACAGCGTATAAAGAATTCATAACCTCACCCTGCCTATTCATGACTCTAGCCTGGAGATCGGTTTGCAAGCCCCCCATACTCTTCCGGGATATAAGTTGTTGCCGAATGGCAATCAGAGGAAAATGCTTCGGATCATTGATGGGTTGAAAATTACAGGTGCGTATGCGATCCACTTTCCACCGTCGCACCTCAGCAAGCCTGAACAGTTGATCGTCACTGTGGAACGGATGGCCTCTGCGCATCCTTTCATCGTATCGCGATATATCTCTTTGTAAATTTTCCTCGGACATATAGTCATTACCAGCAACTTTGTTCATCTTGTGAACCAACTCACCAATGCTATTGCCTACCACGACATCTGGACATTCTTCAATCAACCAATTGATAAGCTGGCTGTTACCTAAAAGGAGATCCTTCATGAGGTGTAAAAACTTTCCATCACGTATATGCGGATTAGTATCACAACCGGAGACTGCCAGCTCTTTCTTAGCAATTTTATAGTTCATTACCGACCAAGTGTACTGGTGCTTTTGACTCGCTATTTTTTGACAAAGGTCGTAGGTATCAAAACTGGTCATCATAGGCTTAGGACCAATACGATTACCATAGCAATCGACCCACAATGCGGTCCGTGACGGAACGATGCTCATCCCATGGCCATTAAACTTTGGCTGGGGATGCACCACTCCGGAAGCGTAGTTCCACATCCATTGCAAGTTGGTAACATTAGCCCCATGCTTTGCTGACTGCTCGTGGAGCAAACCATCGGCAAAGGGATGCGAACCATTGAGCATCCGTTGCGGTTTGGGACTGACTGTATCGTCCCAATACTTGCGGACCTTTTCAAGATTTCCCCCCATACCTCCTGACGCAATCACCGTATAGTCGGATCGCACCTGAAAATCACCTTGAGGAGACTCTCCCACGCAGCCCACAATATGGCCGTTGGTTTCTTCAAGATCCGTCACTTTATGGTTAAAAAGTATTTGCAGCCGATCCCGATGCGGGTGTCTTTCCAATTTGTGAATAAGGGTCTGGATAACATTTCTTCCAGTACCCCAGGCAATATGATAACGGGGTACCGAATTGCCAGGAATAAAATTACCGCGTTCCACCCAATGCACCGCCGGTAAAAATCGAATCCCTTGCTGGAGCAGCCAGGAATAAATGGCATCTGTGGATCGGTTAATATAGTATTCAGCCCAGCGCTTAGGCCAAATATCGGTATCTTCAAATTCTGCACTGCTAAACCAATCGGACATGGCCAAGTCAACAGAGTCATGAATGTGGTGCTTTCTTTGGAGAGGTGTATTCACAAAAAGCATACCCCCAAAGGCATCATTGGCAAGCCCGCCAAAATGATCTTGGGGACCACGTTCCAATAAGGTTACTGTTTTATTAAAGCCGATAAGCTCAAGTGCCGTAGTAACCCCAGCTAGTCCTCCCCCAATAATTGTCACATCACTGCTATAATGGTTCGTCATAGGTGAATCCACCAAGTTAATGATTCTAGGTTTTTGGGTTTTATGAACGAGATTCTTACCAAAGGCAATTAAATTAATTTGAGCTTAATGTCTTTTTAAATATGTGAGTCATTCGCCTTAGTTTTGCGTGATATGATGATACGTTTATTTGTGATAGTTTTGCTGGTAGCAAAGGGGATGGTGAGCCTGTATGCAAAGCATCTGAAGAAAATGGAACAACTGCTATTCCTGGTAAAAGGCCAGCCTTTTAGATGGTATACTCCACGGCTAAGCCTGCCATATGAGCGAGGAATAGAGTGATTCTAGGGCCTTGGCTAACTATTCCTCATCTAAGGCCTGAGCCCTATTTTACAAGGGCCTGAGCCAGAAATTCCTCACACCGAGCCCAAGCTTTTCGTGCCACCGATTCACGATAGACAGTGCCGAACTTAGGGTCGTTGGCTTGGGGATTGGTGAAGGCGTGAACTGTATTGCTGTAGGCAATAAATTCCACTTCAGCCTCACACCTTTTCATCTCTGCCATAAAATCAATTATCTCCTGCGGTGTGGCCATGGGGTCATCATATCCATGTAATATCAACAAGGGAGCTGTGATCTTCTGCTCGTCTAATTGGGGTGCTTTGAGCAGACCGTGAAAACTGATGATGGCTTTTGCTGGAACCCCTGAACGGGCTAGATCCAACACGCTCAAACCACCAAAGCAAAAGCCAATAGCGGCAAAATTTTCGCCATCGTAGGTTTCCACTTGGTTTAAAGCCTCAACCCCAGCAAGCAAGCGGCGACGTAAAAGCAGTCTATTTTCCACTAAAGGTGTCATAAGCGCCGCTTTTTCTTCCTTTGTATGACCCGTCTTTCCCTCGCCATATAAATCTAAGGCAACACCGATATATCCTTGCCTTGCCATCTTTTGCGCAGCTTCTTCTGCAAAGTCGTTGCGCCCGGACCAATCATGGGCCACCAAAACAGCGGGATAAGATCCTTTGCCCTCTGGTGCGAAATAGCATCCCTGAAGTTCTGTCGTTCCATCTCCATAAATTAGAGTTTTTTTATTCATCGCCATCCTCAAAGCTTAATTAATTTAATAAACTTTGACGCTAGTAGGGCTTGCCAAAAAAGTCAATTCAAGAGCAAGCTTATCGGCCCATGAACCCTAAGCCAGAGCTACTGTTTCTTACAGTAAAGTATCTGAAGATAGGGCATGACATTACTAGTATAAGCTGAGCTTGATGCGGTTTTAGCAATATCGACTTGATGGTTGTGAGTACCTGAGTCATAGGAATTAAAACTGCTGATATTGATAGAATGACGATGAGAGCCTCCTTTAGTTGTATAGTGGAAGCGACTGGTATCGGCTATCATGGGGTAACGGCCTGATCCATTGTTATGGATACCATCATCCCAATTCGTAATCAGTAGTTGACTGCCACTTGAGTCATAGGTGTACCATCTTTTGCGATCGGAATTGGAAAAACGCGACCATATATGATTGTGACTCCCATCAAAGCTCGTCGTAGTATTAGGTGGGTCAACCCTGTGACGATGATTACCGTTATAAGTGGTTGTAGCCACTGCGGGATTAACAGAATGGCTGTGGGTCCTGTTTTCTAAATCCTTTAAAGGGCTTCCTACTGTACCCTTGGCGGTTCCTCCAATACCATAGCCCACCATAGCACGTCCTTTTGCCTCTGCAAATACCTCCCAGCCGACAGGACAACTTTTAAGATCAAAGGCCATAATGCTTCCACGGGGAAGCTGCTGAGTGGCTAAACCTTCAACCATGCTTTTTAACTCGTCAATTTGAGCCTGTTGTATAGCAATGATTTTAGCGTTGTCTTCTTCGGAAGCAAATGAGGAACTACTTAAAAACAGTCCTGCGAGGATTATGAATTTTTTACTGTAAAACATAGGATCTCCCATTACCTAAATGCACTGATCTGGAAACAAAATAAGAGAGCAGTAATAGCATGACGCAACCTAGAAAAACTGCCCCGACAGTGAACGCGTGAAATGTTAAAAAAATGCAAAATTATATTAAAATATTTTCTTTTTAAAATATTGCAAGAGTTTTGCTTCAGTGACGTTTAAGGGTTGATTATTATATCATGAGGTAAACAAACATGATGATAAAAAGGCGCCTTCTTGGTTTGTGCATCTTCAGCATACTCCTCGGCTGTAACAAGCCGCTTACAAATCACATAAAAACCGATATTACCGGTGACCCTCAGCGCAGCATCATTCCCCTAGGTACAGGCTTTCGTTCGTTTGATGAGAGCTTTTTAGGAGGGAACCCTTGTGTAATTTCGCAACATGGTCATCGCGTTTTTCCTGGTATAAAAGCCATGTTAAAAGGAGGATTTTCAGAAAGTAAAGATATCAGCAGCAATAAGGTATCTTGGGGAGGAAGAGCAGAAGGCTCTATGGGAATTTTTAAAATAAGTGGAGAAATTTCAAAATCTAAAACGGTGATTGATAACGATTTAAAGACATCTCTCTTTACTAATTTTAAAGCGGTTGCGGGAACTATTAGTATACAGCAACCTGAACTCAGTCTTAAAGCTAAATCCCTGCGCAGTCAAGACCCATGGAAAAGATATGAAGAGTGTGGTGATGAATTTATCTATCAAATAGAGCTGGGTGGCAAACTTACCTTAGGTCTGGAGTTTGCATTTAAATCACGGGAGGAACGCAAAAATTTCCATGTCAAAATATCTGGCTCAGCCAGTGTTTTTGGTGAGGAAATAACAAAAGATCTGTATACCAAAGATAGTACATTCAATCAGGATAAGGTTAATGCCTCTGTCAGAATTATTTTTGAGCAGGAAGGTGGCGATCAAACCCAGTATCTAGCAGCAAAGGGAAATATTCCCCATGGATGTTGGGCAAAAACCGATGAGGATGTGGAAGGCGAAAATATCAAGTCGCAAAAACTGACTGGATATCAAGAATGTCTAGACGCTTATAAGAGCTTGATCAGAGGGTATGCCGCCTATTCTTTTCCATCGCAGATTAGCCCTCTGACGAATGAAATCATGAACAATATTAACGAATCTGGATATATAGCTCTAAACTACTTTACCCTTCCCTATAGTAGAATAGCTTACTATGACTTTCCTAAGCTTATTTCGGAAAGCCCTAGTTTTGTCAGCTCATTCCTAAGACAACTTGTCAAACCATTCGCCAAAGAATATGAAAAGCTTTTATTGGACTTGTATACCTTAGAAGCTATATTAGAAAACCCCTCCCACGGGAATTACCTGGAAACAACCGAAAAAGAACAGTTAACGCTTCATTATCAGGAAGCATCTACTCTTAATCGAGAAATCAATGGTTTCTTTCAGTCCTGTGCCTCCGACATTCCGATGGCTATTATCAATGATTATAAGAACCATAAAACTACATACCCCAACACTATACCACGCTGTGACATCCCCATAGAAAACAATTCATCCTTTCCTGCCACTCAAGATGTCATTTGTCGCTGTCAAAATGCAATAAATCAGCCCTATGGTGAGTCGGACTCGCTATTGAAGTATCTACAAGATTTTAACACTCAATTGAGATCATAAGGAGAATTATATGAAACTTAAAAATGTCATTAGCACTGCCGGCCTCACTGCTCTGGTGGCCTGCGGGAGCAAGCCACAGCAATTACCATCTAATCTAGATGCAGAGATCGGCTATGAACAGCCAGAAATCGGACAGGTTTATAATTCCTATAGCGATGAATTTGAAAATAGTTCATGCGTGACCATTCCTGATAGCGTTTTAGCTGTTGATCCTCCTAAAGAAGGAGAAATCTTCTATAGCACTAATATAGAAGCCAAAGATGTCTTGGATAAAATAGGAGGTTCCGCTTCAGCTAAACTGGACTTAGATGCCATTGATGCCAGTGGCTCCCTGAAAATTGCCAACGAAGCATCAGCCTCAAATTATGCTTCAACCCTAACCATTATCTATAGACTTGATGGTGGAAAACATTATATTAAAAATCAAGAGATCTCAAAACTTGCCTTGAACGAATACGGGCAACGCATCGCCAATGCAAACATGACCCAAAAGCAAAAAACTGAGCGTTGTGGAACAGGTTTTTTGTCGAGCTATGCTCTTAGTGGTAGTTTTATGGCTACACTACGTTTTGAATTTGCCAATGAATCTGATAAAAATAAGTTTGAAGGTAAGCTTAAAATTGCTATGGCTAAATTTGAAGGGGAAGGGGAAATTACTACAGATTTAAGAGAAGTAGCGAGTAAGGGTAGTGTTACATTGAAAGCCTTTCAAAGAGGTGGTGATGTTACACGTCTACCAGGGATTCTATCTGAAAACCTCACACGCTGCGATGTCGGTAATAAGGAAGCTTGTCTCAGAGCATTTGAGCAAATCCGACAATATGTGACTAACGACTTTCCTAGCCAGTTTCAGTATGAAGATGGTGGCTTAAACCCGCGATCTTTTTGGTTTAAAGATCCACATTTTACCGACTATCGCGTTGTGAGTGAGTCCTTTGATCCTAAAGTACCAACCCCGGATATGCTAAGAGCTTTAACCGAAACTCGCAAGACCCTTAACGATCGTTTTCTCATTGAATTAAGCGATAAAAACAGAGTCCGGGCCCTCCTTAAATCAGGCTTTGTCAAAGATCTTGAGCAGCGCGAGCAATTATTTGATTTGCAAGAAGCTTTCGACAGTCGATTGCGGGTCGTGGCTGAGGCTCTCAGTAAATGCTACGCTATTGCCGATAACTCACAACCTTGTGAACAGGCTGCTACATCCTACGAAACCGATCTCAGCAAGCACCCTGTGGACTACTCCTTACTTACCGTACTGCCCGAAAGTTTTCTCGATTACTGCGCTCAACTCAGCGCCTGGTTCACTTTACAGCACGGCCCCGATAGCAACCCCGCCCAGGCCCAACTGGTTCTTGCTAATGATACTATCAAGACCTTACAATCCTTGCTCAATGTGGAGGAAGTGGCTAACCAAATCTTCAGGGGCGCGACTTTTGATGCTAATTATACCTCTAGCGCCACCACTAGTAACGTTTGGGGACCTCTTTCTGAATATTATGTTTGCCCGACTCTGGACTGGTATGTTTCATATATCGATAATACCCTTGATCTATCTAATCAAAGGCTCAGAGACTTTGAACCATTAGCCTCGGTTCCCTTTGTCGAAAATCTGATACTGAATGGTAACCAGTACAAATATGGAATGCAAACCATTGGCAAGCTTAAATATCTTACGCGTTTAGAACTAAAAGACTCCTTCATCACCACCCTCAAAGGTATCAATAATGGCATTTTGGAAGTACTTGATCTTAGCGAGAATTTCATTCGCGAAAACCAGCTTGAGTATTTACAAAATATGACATTAACCAGTCTCAATTTAAAGAATAATAAGATTCGTAAGCTAGATGGATTAAAAAATCTACCATTTCTGGAATCTCTTAATTTAGTAGGGAACCCGCTTAAAGCCGGGGAAATTGTCGCCTTTATAGATGCTATCGATAGCGAATTGGGCTCAACACCGCAGGTTGTCTTTAATGGTAGGGAGTGCTCCAAAGCACTTGGAGAAATCACCAATAATCAAGAGTTACTTTTCTGTATCTAGCGAATAGAACGATAGGGAGGTAACTCCCTATCATGGAAGCGAGGAATTCTATGCAACGTTATATATTATTTTTCATGTTATGTTTCGCTTGTGGTAGACCCACAGAGTTTTCCCATAATAAAACTATTATATCAAACCAAGCAGGAGACATAGGCATCTTAGGAATGGGGTATAACGTTGATACAGGACGCTTCACCGGTAATCGATGTTTTGCAGGAGGCGAATTTATCGATATCCCAGGTCGCGAAGCGACCCTGAATATTGAGCGTAATCTTAGTTATCAAGAACTTAGTAAAGCCCTATCTGGCTCCATAAGTCTTAAAGTCAATGTATATCCTGGCATTAAGGCCACTGGCCAAGCACACTTCGCCAGTGAAAATGCTAGTTCCAAGTTCAATGAAACGTTCACACTTATTTTCAAGGCTCAATCTAGCAGGCATCGACTCTATGTCCAAGATCCTATGAGCGATGATATAAAGGGCACTCCAGTATTACAAAGGTTGTTCCAAGCCAGGGATGATTATCAGTGGAACCAGGAAGAGTTTGAGAAGCAACTCAAGACAGTATGTGGCGATGAATATGTCGCCTATATGGAAAAAGGAATATCTCTTATTGCCACATTAAAGTTTGAGTTTACCAATGAATATGACAAGAAAGCCTTCGGTGGTTCCCTTGGTGTTGAAGTTTTAGAAGGTATTGCCAGTGGTAACATCGACGTGGGGCTGGAAAACAGTAAAGCAAACTCCAAAGTCAATATAAGTCTATCCATTTTTCAAAAAGGAGGGAATGCACAAAGACTATTAGAAATTTTTCAAAGTCAATCTGAGGAGCATGATATCGACCCTGTTTTACAGTGTACCATGGAAAATCGGAATCAGTGTATCACTGTATTTAGAAATCTTTTAAATCACGCCAAACAGATTAAAGGTGATGTTTTACAGTCATCAACAGATTTTCCCAATGGTGAGATCAGTACCTACGAAACCCAGCCATATCCCGCTGTAGGAATTTTTACTGCCATCAAGGGACAAGTCGATCCGGAAGAAAGATTAAAGCTCGCAGAAAATTTGAGTTTACTGCGTTTGAGGCTATTAAAGTGGGGAGGACAATCAGAAGCTGACAAGTACAGGGCTAACATATTACAGCACAAGATGGCCTTAGATTTTTCAAATCGTCCCGAGCTTCTTGCAAAAATCAAACAGGTAGAAACTAAGGCTGACTATCTACAAGAACTAGTCAATAAGGGTATGTTAGCCTGCAGTCCCTCACAGCAAATTGCTTTGGATACCTGCCAAGAGATGGTTAATCTTGCTGAAAAGCAGGCAGGATATGACCGATCAGTGTTGAATTTCTTACCAGATCAATTCTACTCTTGGTGTGTTCTAGCCCATAGCCAAGACCATCTGAATAGGAACAATGGATTAACCGTTGAAGGCATATTGACTACCATAGGTTTAGATTTTGATGATAAGCTGACTTTAGAAAATGATGCCGACGTCATTAATGATTTTTGTACACAGGCAAACCAAAGAGCTATGGCATTAGAAGAGCTTGATCTTAGTTTTGAGCATATTCATATACCTATTTCATCTTTTCTTCCTATAACGTCGCTTACCCAATTAAAGCATATTCGCATCAATGATCAAAATTTAGCATCTATTCCACAGCTTAAGAATTTCCGTAGCCTTGAATCCTTATCTTTAAACCGCAACAGAATCACGAGTTTTGATGATTTTGTCTGTTTATCCCTTTATGGTGAAAAAGCTCTCAGTTTAGCGGCAAACTATTTTACTGAATTGTTGATGCCTGAAGGTAGTTGTGGAACAGGAAGCTCTTGGTCTACCATAGATCTATCCTGGAACGAAATTGAAACTATTAATGAAATCAAACAAATAGATTTAACCTTTATCAACCTGGAAGGAAATTTTCTCTCCGATACCACAGATTATTCTTCTTTCAATAGTGGTAGCTATCAGATTAACTTGAAAGATAACTTTATTGATGGTTGCCCGTTAGACCAGGAAGATCGATGCACAAGGAGTCAAGCACCATGAATTATCTTCAAATAATCTTTGCAAAACTTATCTCGGTATATATATTTATTCTGCTAGCAAGCCCCGGATTTGCTGGCAATCTATATGATCCTGTTCTTGGGGAAGGTTATCGGATCACCAATCAATTACATACTAATCATAGCTGCCTTGAGATTCCCTCAACTGCTATTGAAGTCATAGCTCCTAAGGTCGGCCAAGTCAAATATGTTGTTAACAGTGAATTGGATGAACTGCATGATCTATTTGATGGAAGAGTGGCTCTTAAATTAGCTCTTGGTGGCTTCGAGCTTGACGCAGAGGTTCAATTTGCAGCAGAACATTCAAACGAAAACCTAACCTCTTCTCTAACAATACTAGCTAAGTTTGAAAATGGTAAAGCCTGGCTAAAACCCAGCGCTATTTTGCAACTCAATGCAGCTGGTAGCTCTCTTGTAGCACAGCCAGAATCATTTTTTTCTCATTGTGGAACCCACTACCTGAGCACCTATGAGTTAAGCGCCTATGCATTAGCCTCTCTCGTGTTTACCTTTAGTAATGAGACAGATAAACTCAATTTTGATGCGCGCCTCAAGGTGGCAATCAGCGGTTTGGGGGAAGCAGAAGCTACTGTAGGTGTGGCCTTGGCCGAACTTGCTGGAAATGGTAGCGTCCGCTTTCATGCTATTCAAAGGGGAGGTGATCCCAGTCAATTATCAACTGTCATAGATAGTGGCCTTGTCGATTGTAGTACCAGCAACCAAGCTCCATGCTTTCAAGCTTTTGCAGAAGCACTCAACTATATTAAAAGCACCTTTCCCCAACAATTCAAAAATTCAGAAGGTGAGATAGACCCTCAATATTTTCAGCATTCCAGACCAAACTACAAAGCTTACAAGTATGTAGCACCTGAGTTAGAAGCATTTTCATTACCGCAAGCAGATATCAGATTACTGGAAATTTTTCGAGAAGAGTACGCTGCCACTATTCTAACAGAACTTGGCAATCGCAACTATGCCAAAGCAGTGGCTACAGCACCATCGTCCGATTCCACACTCATAGCAGAAGCTTACAACGTGATCGCAAAGATAGACAGCAAAATTACTATCCTTCAAGAAGCAATGAAAGTCTGTAACCAAGCCTCCTTCAATGGAATTCTATGCAAAAGCAGTATGGATAAAGCCTATACAAAAGCCAATGATATCACCTATGATATCGCTAAGCTGGTTGTGCTGAATCGAACCTTTCTCGATTTCTGCTCCTCTCTTCAAGTGTGGCAACAAGCCAAAGAAGCACAGAATGTTGATATTGATGAACTAGAATTTCTCATGCCTTGGACTCTGCGGGACTCTGTTATATCCATTATGAATAGCTCTGACTTTGCCGTAGCCCGTGACAACATGTTGATAGACCCTGATCTGACAAGTGACCAAAGTCGCGAAGGTTTTATAGGTATTAGCGCATTAAACTGCTCTCGAATTGCTATCGAATCTGTAGGTGTTACGACATTAGATTTTAACACAAACCCACTGCATAGTATTGAACCCATAGCGGTCCTTCCCAATATAAGGGAACTTAATTTATCACACGCTACACTGAGATCTGGCTGGGCTGGTCTTTTGAAGCTACAAAGCTTACGGAAATTGATTCTAGGGCATACTAAAATAAGGGGATTGCAAGGAATAAGAAATAGTCGTTTAATGTTTTTAGATGTTTCCGGAAATAACTATATCAGAAGTCGCGACCTCCATCATATTAAGAATTTACCACGACTAGAGGTTCTTGATATATCTAAGCTAAGTCGCGTGAAAAGCCTAGAATACTTACCAGAACATAGACGGCTGAAGCAACTGATTATCAAGCAAAGGAGCATCACAAACGACGAATTTGAAGTATTTTTACTTTCCTTGGATCGCCTACCACGCTTATCAAGCATTCGTTTGAGCAGCACAGACAAATTCTGTCAGGATCTTAGATTTGAACATATTATTCAATGTGAAGGAGAATAGACGTGTTAATTATGAAATTATTGGTTGGATTTTCTATTATTTTACTAGAAGGTCTAAGCTTTGGACAAGCTTGCGATGAATACACCATTATCCGAGGTGACACCTTCGACAGTATCTGTCGCGCCCATTTTACAGGTGATACTACAAATATTACCAGTTTTGATGCATATACTTTGAATCGCCTTTTTGATATCTATAAAAACGATACAGGGTATACCGGTTCTCCTCTTGATCGCTGTCAAGACCTACAGGAACACTGGCAGCAAAAAGAACTCGATCTCAGCCAGGGGGAAAGAGTATCTATTCCTGTCATCTTAAAATTGGTAGGTATCAGCTCTTTAAATCTGAGCCAGGCAAACTTAGAAAATTGTGATGTTCAAGAATTACTGGAGCGTAATAGCCGCTCTCAGCCTCTTAATAATAGCTTAGAGTCTCTTGATCTTTCCCAAAATAACTTAACAGATTTTGGTTTAGCTGATTTAGGAGGGTGGGATTCTCTAGTAACATTAAGTTTAGCCAATAACAACTTACATATTGCCGATGATACCCCCATGTTTAGCTTAACTGGCTCTCATATTTACCATTTAAATCTCTCGGGAAATCATAATCTTGATATCGGGAGAGAATTTTTTACTGGGTTCTATATAGGTCTAGGTTATCTAAATGCTTCCGGAATTCGCAGCTTAGAAATTGATAGCGTGCTAGGAGGAACAATAGGTGTTCGTCTGAAGGTCCTTCAAGGTGATCATATTAATACCATTTTAAGTAGCGATATCAGCTTTAATAGTAGAGATTTGTTATTTCTTAATCTTCGCCATTCTAATTTAACAGCCGATGCAGCCAGAAAAGTAGAGGACTTCATTAGGGGAGACACCTTGCCTAAATTTGCAACATTTTCCCTTATCGGCACAAGTCTTGATGGTCGTAACTATCCAGATCGTGAAGATGTTCCCTGGGAAGTTAGGGTTACATCATCTGCCGTTGCCTGTACTTTTCCAGCAGATAGGGAGGATATTACAACTTATCCTACATTTCAGCTTCATAAGGGTTTTAATACAACAGGGAGGCTTACGAGTATGGGATTTTGCGGCCAGCTAGAAGCGGATTTTTTAGGGCTTAGCGCCAGCAATTTCCAAGTAGCATTCCCAAGAAGTGCAGCTATTTTTCGTTAATTTTAGACATCTTCTTAAACATCGGATCTGCATACATGACCTGATCCTTAGATCGGGTCAGCCCCCCCCACTCTCATTGTCGATCTAGAAAGGAGTGAACTACTCGGCCCTAAAGGACCGAGCTTCCCATACTAAGCGGCTTCCGTCGCTTTTCTCTTCTTTTTTGACGCTTCTCTGCTACGTGCACGGGTTGCTTTCGCTTGCCGCGTCTTAGATGTAGCTCCACGTCCTGTATCCGCAAGAAGCACGCCTCTTTTGGACAACCCCGTTCCAGGGTGTAAAATAAGTTCTATGGCTCGCTTTTTGATAACCTCTGCCGCGTTGTGATCGGCATTATCAGTGTGACCACAATTTTCGCATTGGAATCTATCCTGACTCTTACGATTATTGGGATGAGTGTGGCTGCAAGCGGCACACTCCTGAGAGGTTTGATAGGCTGGTACTTTAAACCAAGCTTTGCCCGCACGTGTAGAGGCCCATTAGAAACCGCGAGAATCTAACCATCCTGCCGAAAAAGTAATCATCGCTACCAATGATATTTTCCGACATCACCTTTAAAAATGGCAAAGGCGCGGTCACCAATATTGCCAACGGGACCACGCCTTTTAACATACAAACCGGCGACACCGATTTTAAGAAGCTATCGGTAGGACCGACCTACTTCCCGAGTAGCTTATGGCAAAAAAGCAGTTTGATAATAAAGGATTCAGGTTAAAGTGCCCGACATGTAAAGACTATTTCATAATCTGCTACAGGTGCTACCGAGGCCACAGGTACTGTTCGAAGAGCTGTTCACAGGACGCACGCAAAAAGTCGCAGGCATTTGCTGATAAACGCTATCGTCGCAGTTCAGCTGGCAAACGGAAAAGACAGTTATCTCAGAATCGTTATCGTAAAAAACTAAAAAACGTGAACGATCATACTT
>JBNKNM010000062.1:0-26440 GCA_050293845.1 Pseudobacteriovorax sp.
CTTCTAGAACAAAATTTTTAATACAACAAAACTGGCGATAAATAACAGGACAAAAGCTATAGTTAGGATATTAAAATTTTTATCAATAAAGACTTTTGCAGGTTCTCCTATTTTGTATAGGACATATGACACCGCAAAAAATCTTGCCCCGCGTGAAATAATAGACGTTGCGATAAAGACAGGAATATTAACTTGTGCTACCCCAGCTGTAATGGTGACTAATTTATATGGAAGGGGGGTGAGGCCGAATATACCGACAATCCATGCATTCCAAATATCATAGACTTGAAACAAATACTCACCTCCCAGCACGGTTCCAAATGAGCTAATGATGTACCCCGGAAGAGGGATATCCAAGCGGCCATCGATATTAACAAGCTGAATGTGGACGAGATTCTCAACGATCCAAACGCCGATGCTTTCCCAAGCAAACATACCTATTCCATACCCCATTATCCCTCCTACTACAGATGCCAGCGTACAAGCTAGGGCAATACGCCACCACTTTTGAGGTGTCGCAATAATCAGGGCGATGAGTAAAACATCTGGAGGAATCGGAAAAAAACTGCTTTCTGCAAATGAAATCAAAACTAAAGCTGTTAAGCCATAGGGAGTTTCAGCCCAGTGCAAGACCCAGTCATAAAGTTTACGTATAATAGACTTATTGCGGGGGCTTTCATGCTGAGAAACGGAAGATTTTTGGTCCATGAGGGGGGTCCTTGAAATTGACATCCAGGTAATTACCTAGTTTTATACTAGTTTTAGAATGGGGATTCGTAAATGAATAAATAATCTCACTTGTTTTTTGATACAATAGTAATGAGTTTGACTTAATGTGTAAATCTATTCATGGAGTTCGGTTTGAGATCTTTTTTCATGATCTGTTTGGGACTCTTATTGGGTTTGTTACCGCAACATTCTGAAGCACCGTCACCACCCGAATCTTATTCTTTACAAGAACTCAAACCCGGTGAGTCCTTGGTGGATCCTAAATTCGAACAATGGCTTCAAGAGGTCTATAGCTATCCAGTTACTTTAGATATGAAAGATAAAGATTATCAGGAATATGCAGCAGCACTCCACCCGACCGAAAAGTTGCTCCTTGATGCTAAAAGGGTTTCGAGGCTAAGGAGAAGTAAGCGCAAACAAGCAGTTGACAATATTGTGACGATTATTCGAGATGACCGCCAAAGGAATCAACTAAAGGAACATATTTTATATCCAGATTTAATTAATGCAGTACTGGAAACTAACCGCGTAGCTGATCCCTTAGTAGGTTTTTTAGAAGAAGAAATTGCTGCATCTTCAGGATATATCTGCCCCTTGAAACACTCAATTTTGAGGCGGCTAGATTTGGAAAATAAAGAAATTTTACCGGCGGCAGATATTCTTAGCTTTTTGAAAATGATTTCTCACTTTCACTCAGAAAGATTTAAAGAAAGATCACTTGAGCGTCTCATGGAAATGGTAGATGAAGAGAAGCACCAAAATATTAAAGATACATTAGTTGAAGCTCTAAAACCCTTTCCAAGATTAGTAGCCGATCATAGTTGGTTGTTCAAAGACCAGATAAATCAGGAAGTGAAAAAACTAGATAAACCTCTTGAATATTTTGATAAGGCTGAAGATGCTATTACAAGGCATCACTGCAATACTGCTAAGAAAAGATTAGTGCGTGGCATCAAGACTGACGATGATAAAAAATATCTGCCTCAGGTAGAAGCCATAAGTTATAAGGTAGAAAGTTGTTTTCGCCGCAAAGGCAACAGAGCTCGGTTGCGTTACTTGAGTCGTATAGAAAAATACTTGAAGAATCAATATGGATTTAAGGGAAGAGAAATTGTTCTGAGGCGAAAAGCCTTGATCTACTGGTCTCAAGATCACTTCGAGAAAACAAGGCATATCCTTGCTACTATACTTAAAAATGCAACCACGTCCAATGATCAAGAGATTTTAGGACGAACCTTATATACTTCAGCTCGCGTCGATGAAAATGAGGGAAAGCTTGATCGATCCATCGTCGGGTATGAGACTTTTGTTCGAGAGTTTCCTCATTCAGATAAAGTGGGGGAGGCCATAACATCGCTCGTAATGATACATACTTTAAAACATAATTACGTAACTGCTTTGGGTTTTGCGGAACAATTAGTGAGAATGGAAACAGTAAAAAAAGTTAATGAAAGAGACTCTGGTCTATTATCTTTAGCTTTGTTCTGGTCTGGAAAATTAAATCTGCATTTGGGAAATCAAGAACGGACACGAGAATATTGGCGGCGTCTAGCCAGCGAATTTTACTCAACATTCTACGGTGCTATTGGACACTATATGCTTGAAGCCCTATTGGGAAAGAGATTGGTTTTACAACCTTCTCGGGTTCCTAGTTTTGATAAGGAAAGTATTATCAAAGTATTCGATGCGAGAGGAATGAAAACTTTGCAGCGTATAGAAAACTTACTCAATTTGGGTCTCAACAGGGATGCTTTTTGTGAAACGAAAGAGCTGGGAGGATCGCCAGATGACTATCGCAAAAATCTGGTAAAAGCCATGTATCTCTATGCATCGGGTGAATGGCTGGAGTCGATAAAAAAATTTGTTAAATTACCACGAAGTCTTCGCCACTCTTTGCCCCGTGGGATGGAAAAACTATTGTTTCCAAAAGCTTTTACGCCTATTGTGAACCACTATGCCAAACGATTAGGCGTTGATCCTGCGTATGTATTTGCCATTATTCGTCAGGAAAGCGTGTTTAACCCTAATGCCAGATCAGCTGTAGGTGCAACCGGGCTTATGCAGTTGATGCCGGCGACAGCACGCCTTGAAGCACGGAGCTTACAACGGGGGTATGTGGCAAAAGAGCATCGACGTAATCTTATTCGTAGATCGCGGAAAAAATCGCGACTTTATGATGCGGAAACAAATTTGGCTTTGGGCATTCATCATGTTTACCGGCTTTTTAATCGCTATAAAAATCCAATCTATGTGCTCACTTCCTACAATGCTAACCCAAGGGCGACCGAGAAATGGTTAGAGAATCTAGGAACCAATGATGCGCTGGCGTTCGTCGAGAGAATTCCTTACCGTGAGACCCGCGCCTATGTGAAACTTGTTATGCGAAATTACTTTTATTACAAGAGGTGGTATGAAGAGCCTGGTGTGAGTCCCTTTATGGATTTTCTGGCTCCCAAGTCTATTGAGCTAGCCCGGGCCGCTAATTCTAATGAAGCCTCGAAAAATTAGTCCCAGAGGAAAAAACTTCCGCCCTGAGTGATTATGGACAAATAATCCTCAAGGATCGCGGGTTATTCCTAGGGGGTAGCTCCCGGTTGATTATGGGGAGCGGCTCTATCGCAGCTTGGCAATGCGAGGCAAGTTCGGTAGATTCTTTCGCATATGGGAAATTTTCCCATATCCACCTTAAAGCGATGTGCATTATAGACCTGAGGAATAAGACATAGATCTGCTAAAGTGAGCTGCCCCCCCCAACAAAAACTGCCTGAGCAAGAACGCAAGAGCTGTTCAAAAGCAGTCAGACCATGTTCGATGGCTTGGTAAGCCCAACGCTGTTGTTGGTTAGGGTCTGAACTATGGCGTCTCATGATCCGGAGATTTTGCACCGGCTGCGTATCGGAATAAATGATGGATGCCAGTTCTCTAACTTTAGCTTTGTCCCAAGGGTTTGATGGTAATAGGGCTGGGGTGGGGTAGCGCTCTTCCAGCCACTCAATAATAGCTATTGATCCGGTTAAGGACTGTCCCTGATATGTAAGGGTGGGAACCAAACCCAGGGGAGATTTCGCTAAATATGCAGGAGTTAGCTGCTCATTTTTAAGAAGGTTGATAGGGCGGGAAGAGTAGCTTTTACCCTTTATTTCTAAAGCCCAGCGCACGCGCCATGAACTCGATGAACGCCAATAATGATTGAGTGTTATGTGTTGGGGCACTGTTCACCTCACTGCAGGAAAAATGAATGGTACACGTGAGCTGATGGTTATTCCCCCTAGGGATGAGTTGGCACTATACGCCATAACTTCAACTCCTGATTGGATAGCAATTCCTAGCTGCTCATAATAGATTGGATCAATATCTTTAGCAATCTCACAGGTAAGTATGTTAGGGCGATTCACAAAGAAGAATAGTATGGCTCGGAACCCTTGCTGCTTCATAGCCGTCAGATCTCGTAGGTGTTTTTGACCGCGAGCGGTGACAGCATCGGGAAATAAGACTGATTGTTCCGGACCCTCTAGAGTGGCATTTTTAACCTCCAAATAACAATCGGCAAGCTTTTCCTTAGAGTCCTTCAGTAAAAAATCAATCCTCGAGTTCTGATGATACTTAACTTCCCTATGGATAGAGTCATAGCTGCTTAATTCTCCGATCAAACCCTTCTGGAGGGCTTCAAAAACCACCTGATTCGGACGTTGCGTATTGATCCCTATGAAACCATGGTCGTTCACAGTATACTCCCAGCTATAGTCAAGTTTTCGCTTAGGGCTAGGGTTGTGACTGAGAATGATTTGATCCCCTGGAGAACCGCAGGTTTTCATGGAGCCTGTATTGGGACAGTGAGCAGTGACAACTTGGCCATTTTCAAGAAGCACATCAGCTAGAAATCGTTTATAGCGTTTTTTTAGGGTTCCTCGAACCATGGGGGTCGAGAATTCCATAGTAGTTTCCTTCCAATTGTCTCAGTTCTTCTTCATCCTTGAGGTAGAAACCATATCGACTCATTTTAGCGTAGTAGACATGATGCCGTTCTCGCAGCTTTCTTAGGGTGCTGCGGAAAGACGATTCGATGATTTCCACGCGAAACTTGGTTCGTAGTGGAGAACCAGCCATCAACCTAGCGCATTCCTCGTCCGGCTGAAAGACAAGAAAGTCAACATCGGGATATTGCTCGCTAATGGCTTTTAGAGACGTTTCAAACCGTGTTGAAACTAAGGCTTTGATCATTTGCACGATACCGTAAAAGCCGCCTCTTTGCTCTGCCGTTCCGGCTGTAGTGGATTTCAGCGGTTTCAAAGGGTCAATGATAAAAACTAGACGTGCACCTTCCTCGACGACCGATTCTAAATTACAGCTGCGGGTAATTTGCCCATCGATATAGTTTCTCCCCTTGATAGTTCGCGGGGTTAGCAGCGGAGGTAAAGCAGAGGAGGCTCGTACAGAGGCAGCTATGGAGCAGTCGATAAAGGGGCCTTGACCTAGAACCACATGCTTAAAGTTATCTTGGTCTGTTACCCCAACGTAAAATTTTAGGTCAAGATCCTGAAAAATCGTAGGGGTTTGGTAAGTAGCCAAAACATCTTCAATATACTTCTCAAATTTTTCTCCTTTGATAAATCCCGTTGGTATGGATTGGGTTAAGCTTGAAATCCATTGGGTGATGGGGGTTTTACGGAAGGAGAGCCAAACTTTGGTAAACCGGCGAAAAATATTGACCCCAGCAAAGTCAAACATACTGCTTAGCTTCAGCTTTGGTGCTTTGCTTGGTAGATCATGGATAGCGCGTAACATATCTATAATGGGTAATTTGGTTGCAATCATAGCGCCGGCGATGCTACCACTGCTCACCCCCGAAACCACATCGACCATATGAATATCCCGATTCATCACGGCACAGTCCAGAGCATGTAGGACTCCTATTTGGTATAGGAATCCCTCTATGGCTCCGCCACTCAAGGCAATTCCCACCTTATTGGTACGGATGATGCCGTGGTAAAGGACGTTTTTTAGCCAACGTAGCATAAACGCTGTGTTGCGAGGTTCAATGATAACATCGCGGACACTCAACCTTCCCAGCTCGAAAACTTGATGATCAGTTTGAGCTGACTTTCGCAATACGGTTACAATCCTACTGGTCGGAAAGTTAAAGTCTGGTCCCCAAAGCTCAGCCAATTGATTCACATCCTTACGGATGCGTCGCACAGCTTCTGCAGCAGGCATGACCTGATCACCCCTCTCATCATAGATGAGAAGGTCTACGGGGTTTTGCCTGAGGTATGGCGTAATGCCATCGAGATCTGCCAGAAGGCTGACTTTGAGTACTAAACCGTCAAGCAGTCTGTGGGTGATACGATAATTGTTTGTTATGCTTGACCCAGATAGAGGCTCAGCTTTCAGACGGGTCATCGCTTGCTTAAAGGCCTCTAGTCGTGAAGGGGCGACCACATATAGTAAGTGCTGAAGCATTTATTCCCTGTCAGTAAATTCTTGCAACTCCTTCAGAAGATACTCTCTCGATGGGGCGCTGGTGATCCTTGTCGCCTGGCTAAGATCCCCATTGGGGGGAATTAAGACCAAGGTGGGAAGGCCGGGCATCTGGTATTTTTCTGTTAGAGCTTCCGTGGCTTCATTGATTTCCGTTAAATCAAGCTTAACTAATACCCAGTTCTTTTGCAGCTCTGAAATGACATCTTTATCTTGAAAAACTGTGGCGTCCATTTCCTTACACGCTATACACCAGTCTGCCCAACCATCAACCAGTATTGGCTTATTGGCTTGATGGGCTAAAAGGTATCCGACCTTTTCGTCCTTATGCCAATTTAGCTGTGATTGTAGGTCGGTACCTGTCAGGACTTGGGTACCTGCAAATACGGCGACTCCCAATAATAGGGTAGGGATGAGCTGTAGTCCTTTGGTGTTAGCCTTTTGAAGCCTAAGGCTGATCAGAAATGAGCTTGCTACAAATAGGACGAAACTGAAAATTCCTACTGTGGACCACAACCCAGCTAAGGGTTGCAGTAATTTATAGGCGGGCGTTTTAAGGTAGTAAAAGGCTAATGCAAACATCACACTCGCAAAAGCTACCTTGACGCCAACTTGAATCTTAGGGGAAACCTTCAGTTTTGACACCCTGCCCGACAGCATTCCTAAAAAGACATAGGGTAGTGCGAAACCGACGCTATACAAGAAAAATAGCATCACAGCTAAGTTGGGGTCATCTAATTTAGCAGAGTAAATTAATAAGCCGCCTAAGATAGGACCAGTGCAGGGTGCTGCCACTAGGCCTGCCCCGGCACCCATTAAGAAAGTGTTGAGGTTAGAGGCTCTTCCGGCACCCATTCGCGTCCCAATGTTTTGTAGTTTGGTGAAATTGGCAAACCCCAGCATACTAAATCCCAAAAAAACAAAAAGTAGTGCAAAGGCACCGTTAACCCAAGGGTTGGCCAAAAGGGTGCCAAAAACACCGCCTGTTAGACCAGCGATACTGCCTATGGCCGTATAAGTGGCTACGATACCTCCAGCATACAGCGATGATCCCAAACGACTACCTCCGTGGCGGCCTAGTAATCGGATTGTGATGGGTATCATGGGGAATACGCAGGGAGTGATGTTGGTGGCAAGGCCCCCTAGAAATACAGCAAGTAATGTGAGCCATAGGGGGAGGGCTCCCTCTCCCAATTGTTTTGCTAGGCTTGCCTGGGATAATTCAGTGCTGCTCCAACTGGCAGCTGGGATCAGTTTTTTTTCTGGGCTATCTGCTCCTTGAAGACTAGTTCTAGTGCCTGTGTTATAGGCTTTGAGATCGATAGTTTGCGTGTAGGGAAATAGGCAGATGCGTTCGGTGCAGCCTAAAAATTTGATGGTGATTGGAAAAGTATCCCGATTGTATGGATCTAAGCTACTAAACTTTAAAAGAAAGTCACCTCCCCAGTAGACATCAACCATGGCGTCAGACATGGGGTCTTTTTGGGTGCGGACTTCAGGGTACTCAGCATCTATTAGGCTAGTACCTTGGGGACCTGCTATTGTTAGTTTGGTGGCATAAATCGTAAAGTTTTGCTTGGTTTCTAGGCGCAACCCTACATCTATAGTACCGTCTTTATTGATATTTGCCTCAGCACCACTCCAAATGATGACATCTGTAGGTTTAAGGTCGAGGGGTAGGGTTTCAGATACGCTTTTACCGAACTGGGCTGGGGCACCCGTACTGAAAAAGAAGACTGAATATACTGACAACATTAAGAAAAATCGAAAAGGAGCCGCCATTATGCATTATTCCTATAATTTGAACCCATCGGAGCCAAAGAATATATCGGAAAACCTTAGAGATTTCTAAAAAAGAGACGGAAAAACTCAATTTAAGTACTTGCCGGTAGTTTACATGCCATTTCGTAAGTTCTTATGATATATTCTTGACTTTAGGACTTTTGTTACGTAGTAGAAGGGTTCCCTTGCGTGTATTGATTCGATAGCTCGGGGATAGAAACGCAACAAAACTTTTTTTTATTGATGGAACGCAAGATGTCAGATCTAACCAAGTATCAAGTAAAATGCAAACTTCTCAAAAATGATGAAGTTGTTGTTCTCACAGGTAAATCTAAGGGCGAAACGGGAAAGATCACGCAAGTTGACCGCAAAGCTGGCAAAATTTACGTCAGTGGTGTCAACATCTTCAAGCGCCATACACGTCCCGGAACGACGAGCGAAGAAGGCGGAATTCTCGACAAAGTTATGCCCCTTGATATCAGCAATGTAGCTCTTGTTGATCCAAAAACAAAGAAAGCAACAAGAATTGGCTATAAGCTGCAAGATGGCAAAAAAGTCCGTTTTGCAAAAGCGTCTGGAACTGTCCTAAGCTGATATCCGATCGCAATCATACACAATATAGCACAGGAAGATTTTTTCTGTGCTTTTTTACGTTAGGGTAAATAACCGAGCTTTGATTTATATTACCAAATTTCTTGGACAGGAGAGCTGAGACTATTGAGGAAAAGCTTTAAGGACTCTCTTTCTTCCGCTGTGAGTTGAAAGCTCTGTAAAGATTCAGAGCTGTGGCCAATACCGGGCTCTTTATCCTTTATATTGTCATAGTGGTCGAGGACCTCGTCTAGATTTGCGAAGCGCCCATCATGCATATAAGGAGCTGTGAGAGATACATTTCTGAGCGTGGGAGTTTTGAAGGCTCCCATATTTTCTAAGGCGGTGGTTTTCAAATAAGGTATTTCTGCGCAAGCCTCTGTTTGGGCTCCCATGGTATTGCAATCTGGGTAGGCTGACTTTACGATAATGGCCCCTTTAGCTCTCCCTGTATCGAGGATCGTTTGGGATAGTCCAATGTTGTGGAACTGCTGATCGGAAAAAATACCTGAGTGATGACAATTAGTGCATCCTGCTGCTACAAATATACCGAAACCATGCCACTCTTTCTCTCCAAATTCCTGGTTGAAGGCAGCGCTAACAGGGAGCTGTTGGTCCTTAAGTCTTTCAACGAAAAGATCGAAGGGGCTTTTATGGGACACTATCCGTCGCTCGTAGGCTGCTATGGCTTTTGTCGCATTAAAGGCGATCTTGTCTATTTCTTCGGCGACATCTTTTTTAAGCGGGGATGGAGCAGGACCTATCGCGTCTAAGCTCCCCATAGCTACTTTACCAAAGATTTCTTGAGGAGATTCTTTTCGTTTCGCAGCTAAGGAAATCAGTTGGACCTGCAGGCCTGTACTATTAAGGGTTCCAATGCCGTATGCGGCAAGCTCGATGGACATGGAGGGGAGTTTTTGCTGCGGTGGTGAAACCCAGCCTAAGGCCGCTATAGGGGCAGCAAGGTTGATAGGGCCAAATAGTCTCTCGTAGGCGCTGCGGTATTTCTCAATAATAACTTGGGCTAACCCTGTACGGCTAAAACCATGCTCCTTTTGATTTTCAAGGGGGCCTAATGCTTGGTGCTCTAAGGAGTGGGCGCGACCATCCCAAAAAAACCAATCCAATTGGTGTGCATTGATGAGAGTGGGCGTATTTCTTGTCGTTATATCTATTCCTTCGGCTACCTGCTTCCCATCGGTAAAGCTCATATCCGGTATATGACAGGTAGAGCAAGAAATGGTTTTGCTACTGGATAGTGCCGGGTCAAAAAAAAGCTTGCGACCTAAACGAGCTAGAGTCTCTGACCCTACGTCAAATGACGGGTCCTTTAGTAAAAAAGTGGGAGCTAACTTTAGCAGCTCGGCCGTAGGTGGTATGCTGAGCCGGGGGGGCGCCTCCCACAATTGCTGTGGTGCGGGCATAAAAAAATAAATGCCAACTAGACTTATTAGAGCGATGACTATTTTATTCGTTTTCATCATGTACCTATGTAATTATAAACAGGCTTCAGTGGGAGCGGCGATGATATCTTAATGACCTATTCCCTAAGAACCCTGACTTTTAATATCTATATGGTAAAACTTCAATATTTCGATGATACTTTGAAACATTTTTTTGCCAAGAAAATGATTTTTTTTGCTTCTGCAGATTTTTGATTCGCGGGCGAGCTTCCTAGAAAGTTTTCATAATAACGATTGCGAATGGATGCGAAAAATACATATTATGAAAGCGTAAGACAAAATTATGTGCTGAAGTTAACTATCCTTAATCAGGATGATTTTTATGTCAAAGCCATACCCCGTCGGGGCCATTTTCACATCTCCGAATCATCCTTGGAAAAATATTTGCTTGCTGAGAAGACTAATTGTGGCAGTTGTGTTAAATAATTTAGCGCCTAATTGAGTGTGGAAAAGGAGCGCCAAAAGAGATATTGTGCTGGAGGAAAATTCTTATTTCTTGCACTAATTTCATAGTTATTATAACAAATCTCGGTTAAGTTAGCGGCATATTTTCTTTTCGCTATTTTTCATTTGTTGTTATCCCATTAACGGAGTAGGTCTAGCCCATGGAACATCCCAAGAGATGGTTAAAGATTCTGTTAACTTTAGTCCTTCCCTTTATTCTGACATCCTGTTTTGAAAAGCTTCCCATGTCTACTGTTCACACTGTGACGGAGTGGGGACGACTGATCAATGAACTGTATCTGTTAACCACCATCATTGTGACAGTTATCTTTTTTGCTGTAGCCATACCATTTTGCTTTGCAATTTGGAAATTCCGCGAAAAAGAAGGGGATAACCATATACCGAAGCAGGTGCACGGCAATCACATCCTGGAAATCCTCTGGACCATTATTCCAGTGGTTTTGCTCATCCTCATCTTTATACCAACTTTTGAGTTGATTCTGCGCCAAAGTGAAGAAGCTCCGGAAGACGCTTTAGTAGTGGAAGCCGTCGCGCATCAATGGTGGTGGGAGTTCCGTTATCCTGAGTATGGGATCGTTACTGCAAACGAAATGTTTTTACCTGAAAATCGACCAGTCTCCATAAAGCTGACTTCAGCTGATGTTATCCATAGTTTTTGGATTCCTCGTTGGGGTGGTAAAGTGGATAATCTTCCGGGAGAGGAAAATATAATAAACTATGTCACACCAGCTGTTGAAAACCCTGAAGGTGATTATTACCAGGGACACTGTGTGGAACTCTGTGGTTTATCCCATGCCCGGATGAGATTTCAGGCGATCGTCCTTCCTCAACAACGATTTGCCAGCTGGACAAAGGTGGCACAAACGCCACCGCAGATCACTACTGCCTTAGAGCAAAAAGGTCAGGATCTGTTTATGTCTAAGACATGTTTTACCTGTCATACTATAGAGGGGACACCTGCGAAGGGACGCATTGGTCCGGACCTGACAAACCTTGGTAATCGTCGGATGATTGCGGCGGGAACTCTGCCAAATACGAATGACGGTCTACACGAGTGGTTGAGAGATTCTGTTGATTCCAAGGCTCCTTACCAAAATATAAAGCCAGGTAGCAAAATGATATTTGGCGAGGGCTATGAACTTACGGATGAAGAAATTAACGCATTATCGGCTTATTTGCTTAATGCCACAGCGAAGACTTACTAACAAGTGGGCAGAGACATTGTATCAGGAGGAAAGATTAAAGATATGAGTAGTGTTAGCTCTCCAAAAACAGGACTTTGGAGTTGGATTACAACAGTAGACCATAAGCGTATCGGCATTATGTATGCGCTTGCAGCTCTGTTTTTCATAATATTCGGTGGGGTGGAAGCCCTTCTTATGAGAACCCAGCTTCTGGTACCCAACAACGACTTTATTAGTGCACGTACTTTCAACAGTATGGTTACCATGCATGGTACCACTATGATATTCTTGGTGGTGATGCCCTTAAGTGCTGCATTTTTCAACTTTCTTACACCGCTGATGATCGGAGCGCGGGATGTAGCCTTTCCACGGTTGAATTCTTTAAGCTTTTGGATTTTTCTTTTCGGCGGCTTACTTCTTAATTATGGCTTTCTCATCGATCAGGTGCCCCGGGGTGGTTGGTTTGGCTATGCGAACCTCACTTCTTTACAATTTACTCCCGATAAGTCGGTTGATTTTTGGGCCATGGGCCTTCAGGTGGTGGGCTTAGCTTCACTTATCGCCTCTATAAATTTCTTTGTGACTATTTTGAATATGCGCTGCAAGGGTATGACTCTATTAAAAATGCCTATGTTCGTTTGGACAACTTTGGTGACACAGGTTTTATTGATGCTCTCTTTACCTGTTATTACCATTGCCTTGCTGATGGTTACTTTTGATCGCCACTTTGGTACTGGATTTTTTAATCCAGGCGATGGTGGTCAGGTTGTTTTATGGCAGCATCTATTTTGGGTATTTGGACACCCCGAGGTCTATATTTTGATTCTACCCGCCATGGGAATCGTATCCGAGGTTCTAGCGACCTTTTCGAAGAAGCCCTTATTTGGCTATTCGGTAATGGTTTATTCCAGCTGTGCCATCGGTTTTCTTGGATTTGCTGTTTGGGCTCACCATATGTTTACCACCGGTTTAGGACCGTGGGCTACGACCTTTTTCTCGGCAGCGACCATGCTGATTGCTGTGCCCACAGGTGTGAAAATATTCAATTGGATTTCGACTGTGTGGGGAGGGCGCATCCGCTTTACCACAGCTAACCTATTCGCCTTAAGCTTTGTGGCCATGTTCACCTTAGGGGGACTTTCAGGGATTATGCACTCGTCAGCACCGATCGACTCCCAGCATCAAGACACATACTTTGTGGTAGCTCACTTCCATTATGTTCTTTACGGTGGCGCTGTCATGGCCTTATTTGGCGGTATTTATTACTGGTTTCCTAAGGTTACCGGTCGTTTTATGGGTGAGAGCCTAGGTAAATTGCAGTTTTGGCTTTATATGATCGGCTTTAATGTCACCTTTTTCCCCATGCATTTCTTAGGGGTTCAGGGTATGCCACGACGTAATTATACATTTGCCGCTGATCAAGGTTGGGATCTTTGGAACTTTGTTTCTTCAATAGGTGCGTATGCAACAGCCATTGGCGGGCTAGTGTTTGCCTTCAACTTATTTTGGAGTTTGAAAAAAGGTCAAAAGGCCAGTGGAGACTGCTGGGATGGCCGTACCCTTGAGTGGTCCATACCTTCTCCTCCTCCTGAATATAACTTTGGGGTTGAGCCAACCGTAACCCGTACCGATGACTTCTGGTATCAGAAGTACTCTGATGACGGCAAAAAGCTTCAGCTTCCTACACCGCCGAGTTACGATCCTGATAAAATTCATCTGCCAGGACCATCATATTGGCCTGTTTTACTGGCTGCTGGTATTACCACTGGCGCCGCTGGATTTTTTATTAGCGGAATCGGATTGATGGTTAGCTTAATTGGAGTCGGGATTATTCTTGTTAGTACGTTTGGCTGGGCATACGAAGAAGCTTAATCGGAGGATTGGATGAGCGCTAATATAGAAACCGTTACGGGTGTTGATAACCGAAAGTTTGCAATGTGGTCTCTGATAGCTTCAGAGTGCTTCTTGTTCGGAACCTTGATTACCAATTATTTAGTCAACCGCGATCGCGGTCTGCAAGGACCCACGGGACAGCAGATATTTGATATTGATCTCACAACTCTTAGTACTTTTGACCTACTGATGAGTTCTGTGGCTATGGTGCTGGCACTTCATTTCTGTAAAACTAAAGAACTTCGCAAAATGCAGCTGTGGTTGGCTGTGGTGGTACTGGGAGGGGCGATATTCCTTGGTTTCCAAGCTTATGAATTTACGCACTTTGTACACGCCGGCTTAAAGCTTGATACTAATGTGTTTGGCTCCGCTTTTTATATGCTGACCGGTTGCCATGGTTTGCACGTTGCAGTGGGGGTCATCTGGATGTCGACCTTACTTGTGAATTCCTTACGGCGGGGTGCTTCCTGGTTTGATAGTGATATAATTGAAGTTGCAGGACTCTATTGGCACTTCGTGGATGTTGTTTGGATTATCATTTTTACGGTCGTATATCTATTTGTCTACGTATAGGACGGAGTTTGTATGTCTGAATCTCAAGCCCATGGTGGCGTGAAGCTATATTGGATATTTTGTTTTATTTTATGTGCTATAACCGCATCTGAATGGGCTATTTTTAAATTTAAAGAGCCTTGGGGTATTAGCAATGCAGTTCTGATTGCTACCTTAAGTGTGTGCTCGTTAATTAAGTTTGGCATGGTTGTAGGCTGGTATATGCACCTGCGCTACGACCCTAGAATGCTAAAGAATGTGTTCATATTTTCGCTGTTGTTAGCCAGTGGCATTATGGGCGGTCTTTTGCTGCTGTTTCAATAAAACCTCGCTTGTTATTAGCTGAAATTCAGAATATGGTGTGGCTCTTCTTGGTTTAGCTGGGGTTTGAGTCATGCCATTTTTGTATGCCCATGAAGTATATGATCGTCTACCAAACGATTTTTTCGAGCTAAAATGGGACTGGGACCCATCCTTAGTATTCTTTTTTTTCATTTTGTTGGTTTATATACGAGCCTTACCCAAGTTTCGGAGAAAGCCTGTTGCGCGATGGCAGATCGGGCTCTTTATCAGTGGTATTGTCATAAATCTGATCGCCCTCTCTCCACCTATTGACCCATTATCCGATCAGCTCTTCTGGGTGCATATGGTTCAACATTTGATGATTACCCATCTTGGTGTTCCCTTGATGCTATTTGGGGTGCCTTTTTTTGTGATTATACGCGGCATTCCATTATTTGTGCGCCGCTATGTATATTTTCCTTTGCTAAGAAGCGGCATGTTGCGTTTTCTCAACACAACTATTGCCCGTCCGTTACCCTCATTGATTCTATTTGAAGTGAATTATTGGCTTTGGCATGTGCCAAGATTTTATAATCTAGCTTTATTAAACGATTTCTATCATCTTTTGGAGCATGCTTGCTTTGCTATTACGGCGATACTGCTGTGGCGTAATATTATTGATCCCCACCCGATTCGCTCGCCGCTTCCCCTACCGGCGCGTTTGCTGTTTCTGGGATTTATTATGGCCCTTAACGTCGCCTTGAGCGCTTATCTCACCTTTTCGGATAAGATTCTATATGCCTATGAAGGCATTCCTCTGCCCAGCTGGTGGCAGAAATGGGGCCACTTGCAAGATCAGCGGGTAGGCGGGCTGATTATGTGGGTTCCCGGCGGTTTCGTGATGCTGATCGCCACCACAGCGGTGTTCTTTGTTTGGGCCCGCCGCGAGAAACAGAAAGAGGAGGCCCTGATTGCCGAGCAAAAGAGCAGCCGACAGGTGGCATATTAGTTTTTAGATCTTGTTCTAAAATTTTGTTGACAGAATCCTAAGTGATCCCTATATTTCATCCTCATCAGCGGGGGCGTAGTTAAGTTGGTTATAACGCCGGCCTGTCACGCCGGAGGCCGCGGGTTCAAGTCCCGTCGCTCCCGCCACTCAAAGAAGATTAAAAACCCAGTTCTCTTAGCTGGGTTTTTTGTGTTTAGGGTTGGCTTTGTTGCTAGCTTTTGTGAGCTATTAGCAATAATTATAGGCGGTTTGTCTGCCAGTGCTTTGCGCATTCGTCTTTGTCTGTTGAGTAGACCAATAGCGATCGGGTCATAACCATAAGAAAGAAGGGCATGTTATTCAAATGCAGATTCGTAGTGAATTGTAGTTTATAGTAAGCTAAGTAGCAGGAAATTCAAAAGTAAGTTGATATGAACCGCTCCCGCCACATTTAAGCCCTTACATCGGTACTTCCATAACTAGCAGTTCACAATCCGTCTTAGCTTTCAAAGCAATATCTTCTTCGGCCCCGATAATCCCTAATCCATCCCTAGTCTGCAGCTCTTGCTCTGCAGCTATCAACCGTCCCGATAATAGGAATAAATAAACCCCATTGTCTGGTTGATAAAGTTGATACTTTTCTGATCGATCCTCTTTGAGATTAAGAAGAGAGAAGTAAGCTTTCTGGTTGATCTTGACTCCTGGCAAATCCGTCGTTAATGGAGATACAACGAGCTGCCACTGATTGCTACGCTCCGCCAGCGCAAATTTTTTCTGGTGGTAGCGAGGAGTGATATTTTGTTTCTCAGGTAGTACCCAAATCTGCAGAAAATTAGTTTGGCCATCCTGGGACGCATTAAATTCCGAATGCACAATACCAGTACCTGCGGACATGATTTGTATTTCACCAGCAGCAATTTCAGCCTTGTTCCCCCTGTTATCTTCATGAAGCAAACGACCGCTCAAGGGAATCGATATAATCTCCATATTTTCATGGGGGTGGCTCCCAAATCCGTGACCCGGTGCCACAAGGTCGTCATTGATAACCCGCAAGGCGCCAAAACCCATTCGATCGGGATTATAGTAGCCGGCAAAGCTAAAACTGTGGTGACTCTTAAGCCAGCCATGGTTCGCTATGCCGCGGCTGCTGGCAGCGTGAAATATCTTCTCCATAGGCATAGATTCCTCCCTTGGTAGTGGTTATTCTTCTTGTCATTACGACCCAATATAGCAAAGCTCCTTAAAGGAATACATCTCGATTTTACGTCAACAATTGGGTCTGCTTGGTTCGTGTGGTGGGGAATGAAGCGCTATGTGCTGATATGAAAATGGCGGGAGCGACGGGACTTGAACCCGCGGCCTCCGGCGTGACAGGCCGGCGTTATAACCAACTTAACTACGCCCCCGCTTGGAAGGATTCCCAATATAAGGATGCGACTCTTTTCTGTCTACAAAAAAAGAGAGTAGTTTCAGCTTTTTATGAAAGTCATAAGGACACACCATTTTTTTTGCATCCAAAAGGAACTGTCCCGAACTCTAATAAGTAACGAATGAATTGGGAGGTTTATGGTCATGGAAAAATTGTCTTTTATCTTGTTATTTGGGATTCTGGTTTGGGGGCACAACGCGCGGAGTGAAGAAGCAGACGTTCCAGTCAATGCCGATGACCAAACAATAAGACTGGAAATTGATGTTCCACAACATGTTACGGATAAGCTGGGTCCGGAGGAATTAAATAAGTTACTGCGGTCGGCCATGCATCGCCGCAGCAACAATGCTTTTAATGATCTGGAAGATATTCTTGTGCCGGCCATTGTCTTTACGGCCCTAGTGCTGATCGTATTTATCACACTTTATCTACCGTTTCGCAAATACAAGGAACTTCAAGAAACGGTGAGACAAATGTCGCAGCAAAAACTGGAAATACCAGAAGCCATCTTAACCGCTCTCCAGGCTCCTCGGGTTCCCACTGCTTGGTCCGATTTAAGGAAGGGATTATTACTTTCAGCACTGGGGATAGGCACATCAGTGATTATTTTGTTTGTCAACCCCGATGTCATTGAGGATGGTACTTGGGGTGTAGGTTTGTTACCTTTAGCGATCGGGGGGGCGTATACCTTGCTTTGGTATATTGGACGGGATAAAGAAATGGATACCTAGACCCATGCTTGTTGACGAACAGGAATTAATTAAACGGGTCATTGTTAACGACGACCAGTTGGCCTTTAAAGAGTTGGTGAAATATCATCAATCGGCTCTTAGGTTGTTCTTACGACGTATCCTCAAGAAAGAGGAGCTTGCGGATGAAGTGGCCCAAGAAGCCTTTTGGATTGCTTACCGCAAGCTAGACCAACTGCAAAAGGGGAACCTGCGCTCCTGGCTTTTTACCATAGCTTACCGCCTTGCGCTAAAAGAGCTGAAAATACAGAATCGGGTTCCTATGTGGGAACAAGAAAACCAAGTGGAGTGGGGGCAGAGGGCTGGCAGCGACCTGCAATGTGATTTGAGTCGTGCCTTGAGCCAGCTTCCCGCAGAAGATCGCCAGCTATTATTGGCGTGGGCAAAACAGGGGCTGAGTCATCAGGAGCTGGCAACAAGCTATGGGATGCCCCTGGGATCTGTAAAAAGTATTATTATGAGGGCCCGGTATAAACTCAAGCGCAAACTTGCCGATTGGCGTCTAGGAGGTTAAAACGTGGATAATCATACAAATTCCTCGGAATACATAGGAGATAACGGCTTTAGCGACAAGACTTTATCATACATAGCAAAAAAGAAATTGCAGCGTCGCCGTGTGCTTATGCTAGGGCTATCTATTGGATTCTTCTGTCTTTTGACGATCGGAGATTACTCGACAGAGCAATTATTACCTTACGGTCATTTCATGCTGGGTGAAACTTTTTTGAAGGTTGGATTTTATTTCGTGTCACTCGGTTTCTTTGCATTTATTCTAGCAACAGAAGCCGTAAATGATTAGCTAACTTGGACTAATTTGAGTTTTCTTATAAGGGTTTTCGTTACCTGGTGCGTACGCTTTTTTAGCTTCAGTTACCGCATCAGCTTTCCGACAAATAAGATAGTTGTCACTAGGAAAGATAAGAGACCGTGATAAAGCAAAAGAAACGCTTCGATGCAGGTGAGTTGATCTTTCTCGAAGGAGAGTTTGGTAGCTGTGCCTATATCATAGAAAGCGGACAAGTTGAGATATTTGTGGGACCTGTAGATAGCTCAGTATGTTTAGCCACTTTTGGAATCGGCGAAATCTTTGGTGAAATGTCGGTTATCGATGGATCGCCCCGATCGGCATCCGCTAAGGCTTTAGAACCTTGTGAACTGATTGTTATATCTTCCGAAGCTATTTCGGAGCGTATCGATGATGCTGATCCCATTGTTCAATTTCTTATTTCGATGCTATTGCAACGGATGCGATTGACCAACCGTGCTGTAGGACAAGAAACCAATCTTACAGAGAAAGAAAAAATAGCGCCACCAGCTTTACTCTCCCTGGAAAGCCAGGAAAAAAAAATTCAGACCGAAAAAGTCATTGAAAAAATGCGCGTCGAATCCGAGCTGAAACATGCTCTTGTTGCCGACGAGTTCACTTTACACTACCAACCCATTTATGAATTGAACGTGAGGGGCATTGCTGGATTTGAAGCTCTTATCCGTTGGAATAGTCCTTCCCGTGGTCTTGTGCGACCGGACTTGTTTATGGGTATTGCTGAGGAAACTTCACTGATCGTGCCCATTGGTCGCTGGGTTATCGAAAGGGCTTGCCAGGACCTTCAGCGTTTCAGAAAGCATGAAGCTCTAGCTGGTATGGGTTATCAGGATATTTTTATCAGTATTAATATTTCCGGAAGACAATTTCAAGATCCTCATTTCTTTGATCACTTGGTTGCAACTGTAAGAAATTATGGTCTTTGTAGTTCGCAAATTAAGCTTGAAGTCACTGAGAGAGTTTTAATGGAAGGCCCTACAGCTCTTTATTATATTAAAAAGTGCCGAGATTTGGGCTTTCATATCTCCTTGGATGACTTTGGTACTGGGTATTCTAGTCTGAGCTACTTAGCTCAATTTCAGGTTGATAGTTTGAAGGTTGATCAATCCTTTATTAAAAAGATGCTGCAAGACCCTAAAACTTTCGTTATCACCCAGTCTATCATTTCCATGGCAAATGGACTTAATATTCCCGTGATTGCTGAAGGCATTGAGAATCGTGAAGAGTATCTTGCGCTTACAGAGGAAATGTTTTGTCGCTTTGGTCAAGGATACTGGTTTAGCCGGCCCATGCCCTTTCAGGATATTCTAGGACTTTTGGAAGATTCCATTCAGCACGATAAGGTTTCCTAACCGCAGCGTACCTAGGTAGGTGAGATCGAAAGCTTGCATAACGCAGCAAGCGAAGAATTTTTCAGATTCCGGCTATACATGATGCAGTGGTTGTATCAACCAGCCTTGTTGATCGCAGGCCTTATCATGGATCCCATGAATCATAGGAATAGAGTTATGTGGAGTTTTCCATTCTGAGGGAGCGGGTCTTCCTTGGTCTAATCCAGGATGCCAGTAATCAATTCTGTCAATGCTTAGCTCATAGGCTATGGCAGCAAAGCCTTCATGGAAATCGCACTGGAGTCGATGATTATAAAAGTCAGCTGCAAGGATATAATGATGATTTTCATAGTCGGCAACAAAGCAGTGCAAGGTTTGTTCTTGATTTGTCTGGATTAACTTAAAAGCTTTAGGTTGAAACCTAGAAATAACCCAATCTTTGTAGCTTTGGCTCAGGTAGATACTACGTTCATAGGATTCATGGGAGGCGATAAGGCGCTGCCATACATTTTCTACAGGAATTTCATAGCATGACCAAGTTTGCACCGCTTGGGCTTTGGCAGAGCCATGAAGTATCGGCACAGTTTGATAGCCGAGCTTTTGATAAAATTCTGTTCCAATATCGCTAAATAAAAGGGATATAGCCATATTTTCCGATTTATAGTACTGATGTACATCACGAATTAGCTGGGAAGCTAAGCCACGCCCTCGATAAGCACTGTGGGTGTGTACGGCACCAATAGCAATTCCGGGGTGAATTTGTTGGTTAATGAGAAAATGATAGGGGTAAGCTCCTAGGCTGGCTGCTATATGGCCTTGCTCCTTTAAAATAAACCAATTTGCATGCAAATGTTGAGGGGAAGCCAGGCGTCGTTTAATATGTTCAGAGAGGTCTTTGTGGTGGGGCCATTCACTGTGCACGTTAGCAAAAATTTCGGGCAATTCCGAACTTCGGGCTAATCTAGTTTTCATTTTACTACCTTCGGCTGTGAAATTACTTTATTATCCGGAATAGTGAAAGTTTTTTATGTAGAATTGGCTTCAACACTTCGAACATACGGGTCAGACTACAGGAAAAAAGGGGTTCCATGCAAGACAAGCCAGGATTAAAAGTTGAGTTGTATTCAGAAGCTAAACTACCGACTCAATATGGGGAATTTTTGATTTCTGTATATCGCGACAATCAGAGCGATGATGAGACTGTACTGATCAGCAAAAATCTCAACCCTGACTCTGTGGCCTTTGTCAGGGTTCACTCGGAATGCTTAACGGGTGAAGTTTTTGGCTCTTTGAAGTGCGATTGTCGGGAACAGTTGGCATTAGCTCTCACACGCATCCAAGAGCTAGGTAACGGGGCTGTCGTTTATCTAAGGCAAGAAGGCCGAGGTATCGGTTTAGGTAATAAAATTAAGGCCTATGCCCTTCAGAGTCAGGGGAAAGATACGGTGGAAGCCAATCATCTTTTGGGGTTTGCCACAGATTTACGATCTTTCGATGTTGCTGCTTTGGTGCTCAAGGAGCGTGGGATCAAAAAGATCTGCTTAAACACCAATAACCCAGATAAAATGGCAACAATGGAGGGCCATGGCATTGAGATCGTTTCCCGAGAGCCTTCTCTTTCTACCCCGAACCCCCATAACCGCAATTATTTGCAGACAAAGCTTGAAAAGCTAGGTCATCATTTGAAGGAACTTTTTTAGGGGGATAGAAGATGGGGAGGAAAGTCGAAGTTTAAATTCTTGCTGCTCGCCTAACAGCACTTCCCTCCCGTGGAAAGATGAAGGATTATCAATAATGATAATCAATATCAATATATCAAGGTTTTGCTATTTTACAAGACCTTCCTCCAAAAAAACTCCAGATGATGTGACTAAAATAGCCAGTGGTATGTCTATTTGGGATTTTTTCTCAGTTCTGCTTTTAATTGATGGAACATTTTCTTCTGACTCTTGTTTAAGATGGCGCGGATTTTTAGCATTTGTTGGAAGCGTATATCCGTCAAAGTTTGTCGGGCTGACTGAAGCGCCTTGAATTTTTCCATAAGATCGTCATCGGTGCTTACATTATCAAAAGAAGTTTTGTAAGCCATTTTAGCTGTTTTTATGGCTTTTTTAGCTTCGATGAGCGATGGGCGAATGCCTTTTTTGATCTCCAGAATTTGCCGTTTTTGCTCCTTTGTCAATTTGAGGTTGCTGTATATGTTTCTGGGTTTGCCTGATCCTGCCTGCTCCTGAACCATATCACCTATTGTAGGATCCATGGGAATTTCATCAGGTACACTTGGTATTTCCTCTGCTTGGTTGCCTTGAGCTAAGATCGCTCCGGAGATTAAAGTATAACTGGCTGATAATATGATTAATTTTGTTTTAAGTGCCATGAAGCAAGTCCTTTCTTCGGATGAGCCATTAGTTGACAAAAACGATATCCCCTCGTTCTAGAATAAAATTATCAATGGTTGCTGACTCGGCAGAGAGATTTTCAAAGTCTGTTTGATAGCGTTGCTTCATCCCTTGCTTATCCCGCCGAATTAAGACTATTGAGGCTTTATGGGTGCGTAGTCCCCCAGCGATAGCCAATCCTTCCATTAGGGTCGTTTTAGCTGAAAAAGTATATATACCGGGTTTGCGGACAGACCCAGAAAAGATCACTTTGTAACTATAGGAATGGGCAGGGGCCACTATTACGCTAGGGTATTTTATATGGGGACGTAGTTTAATCTGTACTGCCGTTTGCAACAAACTTACCGATCGGTTCTTAGCGTATACAGGTCCTAAATTGGGTATAATAATATAGCCACTTTTGCCAATGGTAAATCGGCCTGAGTACTGGGGTTGTCTGTGCACATAAACTTCAACAATATCTTCCGGAGCGAAAACATATTCACCGTTCTGAAGGGAAAAGGTACTCCCCGGTGGTGCTTGGTTTAAGGTTGGCAGTTGTGTGTCGTGGGTCGTCATGCATGAGCTAACGAGGACAGCGACAATCAGCCACAGAACTACCGTCATTACAAACTCCTAAAAATTATCAGAACCACCTGGAACATCGGTAGCAATTGCCGAGAGTTGAGCCTCGGAAACTTGGAATTTTGTAATATGCTATAATAATTAAAAATTTAAGAGACTTAATGAGTAGTTTAGCATATTTATCCACAGCTTATCCCCAGGCTCTTTGGATGGGGGGATGTGAACGACTCGGCCTAAAGGACCGATCTTCCCATACTAAGCAGCTTTCTTCGCTTTTCTCTGCTTTTTTGACGCTTCTCTGCGACGTGCACGGGTAGCTTTCGCTTGCCGCGTCTTAGACAGGTTGCAAATGAGATTCCTGAGATTAGTGAGAGTCATCTAAAAGAAAAGAATCCACTGTTGATTTGAACTAGTAGTCTTTGTCATTCTATATTCCCGTCATCAGAGGCAAATCCGAACGATCTCGTAAAACGAGCTGTGGAGCTATAAATATACAGTAATTAGTCTAATAAATACAGTATTATAGCATTTTGTCGCACAGATACTCAACTATTTAGTTGAATATCCGAAGAGTAAGATGTAAATATTCAACTAAGGAGTTGAATGATGAATGAATCGGAATTGAGCGCGGTTTTTCATGGAGTTGCTGACGAGTCCCGACGGAAAATCCTCGATATCCTTCGAGAAGGAGGAGAACTTCCGGTTACCGATATAGCGGCTGCATTTTCTATGAGCCTTAACGGGGTTTCAAAACACCTTAAGATTTTGGAAAAGGCGAACCTAGTTAAGAGACGAGTAGAAGGTAGAACTCATTTTATGAGTGTTTCAATGGATGGGTTAAATTTGGGAAGGGAATGGTTTCACTATCAAACAAACTTTTGGAATAAGCGACTCGATCAAATGAGTCTAATACTAGAACAAGAAGGAGATAGCGATGAGTAATCAACTTGAAGTAAGTATCGAACGAACAATTAAAGCACCAGTAAAAAAAGTTTTCGAAGCCTGGTTGAAGCCGCAGGTGATGGCGCAATTTATTAAGCCTGCACCGGAAATGGAAGCGCCTATTGTAGAAGCTAACCCTGTTGAAGGAGGAGCTTTCACGGTGACTATGAAAGTAGGGGAAGAGCAGTGGCCACACCAGGGAGTCTATAAAAAAATAGATCGCTATAATTCCCTCATTTTTAGCTGGCTCTCAAACCATACTACCGAGGACAGTCTCGTGACATTGACTTTTTCCGAAACGGACAATGGGACCAAAATTCATCTGCATCATAAAGGTTTTCCAAGCGATGAAGCTCGAAACAATCATGAAGGTGGTTGGGGAAGGATTTTACAAGTGTTAGGTGAATTTTCTGAACAATAAAATTATTTCTCTGAACACAGTGGGGAATTCAGATAATCTCCTGCTTTAAAAATCCTATTGAATGTGATCTATTATGTGCTAGGGAGGATGTTGCCAAATAGGTAATACAACTCAAAAGCCTCTATCTACTTGAAGTAATGTATTAAACCGCAATAATTTGTTACAAATTTTCTCAAGGATGAGGAATGTTATAACAAAGTATAGGAGTTGCTCTAGACTTTACGTTTGGTAGGTTATTCGACTAATTTGTAAGTGCCGATCATAAAGCAAGTGAATAGCTCAAAAACCTGGTAGAAAATCACCCCTGAAATTCAACTCAAACAATCGCACTGAGAGAAGCTCACTATATCAGCAATAAAGTAGAGCAAAATATTCGCGCTATCTACCAAGATATGGAGATTTAGACTCATATCGATCCCTAGGGGCATCCTATGGAGTCAGATGGGGTTCCTTCTTATCAGGAAGAACTAATGTATATTTGCTAACATATTCACACTATAATAGTACCTTAAACTTTCGTTCTAAAAAATATACATTAGTACTCGTAAGAAAACACGACGGTTTTCACCTAATCTTTAAGAGCTACAAGTAAATACCGATGAGTTAGTACATTTACCATCAAGTAATTTTGGAGATCTAGATGTATTTACGTTTGCTTGTAGCAGCAGCTTTCGTGTGGCCATTGTCAGCTTTCAGTCAGGAAGAGGAAACCACCACTGCTGAGGTACAGCCAAAACCGAGTCATTTCGTGTCTTTTAATCCATGGTCTAGCTTATGGGTTGATATCTTAAACCAGAATCCTCAACTTTTCACAGGCAAAGAAATTTCGTATGGATGGAGACTATCTCAAGCCTATAGCCTTGAATTAGGACTTTTTTATAGAGATATAAATACTAAAGAGACCGAGTTTGATTACTGGAGCGAAATGAGCAACTCTAAGGAGATTATAGAAAATGATATGGAGTCCCTGGGAGTCAGTTTTTTAGTTCTTAGGAACGTTGTTAAGCATCCGAAATCGACCATGTCCATGGGAACTCGTTTAGCTTACAATCAAACTAAAGGTGATCACACCAGAAAGTACTATAGATACGGCGAAATTGGTGGGAATCAAATTTTTAAATATCACCAGAAATATGATAATAAATATTCAGCCATTGGGATTGTATTTCAATATGAGTACATTGTCGACGATTATCTATCATTTGGTTTACGATATAGCCTCAACTACGGTAAACAAGTCTCTGAAGAAAATGTGGTCCAATCTGAGGATTATCCCGATTCAACCCCGTCAAACGATAAGAGTGTTAGATTTATGACAACCTTTGATGGTGCTCATATCACGATATGGTTCTGAAGTTTCAAAAAACATGCTGAAATCTGGAAAACTTCGATGAGCCACCAAACGATAATAAAAATACTGGAGCTTGTAGCAGAAGTCACAACTCAACTTAATCGAGAACTCGATCTTTCCCGTGTAAACATAGTCTTACTTGACGAAGTCTTCACCTCAGCTAATTCTGCTATTGTCAGTCTCCAAGCATTAGAAAGCGACATAAAATCAGTTTTTGTAGCTCCGACACAATAAATCGTGATCTTTTTCATGTCCTAGGAAAACTTGGTTAAGCGAGGCGATGCAGGGAGAACTATTGCTATCGGCTGTTGGTCAAAGCCTATGTGCTTGTTGCTAAAGAACACACTGAGGCAATACAAGAAGCCATGATACGATTTGATGAAGCTGCGACTTTGTTTGACTCCTATGAAAAAAATTGGCTTCAATCTAGAAAGTACGATTTATCAATCTTCTTCCACTCGCTCTCTAAATTATACTCTTGATAAATCCGCCTAACTTCATCATTTCTATAAAATTTTCTGAACCCATTGTCGTATATTTTTCTCAATTCTTTTCCCCTAGAGTTTCGACAGAAAGCAATGTAGACATTAAGGTCATTTTTTAATTCTCCTGCCCTCTTTAACTCGATATTAGTGTTTTTCATAGTCCACAATGCTTGTGGATAGTCAATGTTAAAGGTATCAATGCGCCCATCTTTTATCATTTTAAATATCCTATCGGTGGTTTCATCTCCTTGTATATGAATAACATTATTGCTACTTTGCGTAATGAATTTTTGGTAATCCTTTGATGCTGGAGAATAGTCATAACCATCAACGTGGGCAATTTTTTTATTGTCCCAATGCGCTAGTAAAAACTATGGGCTTCTAGCCCAAGCCGGTAGGTAAAGGTTACCTACCGGCTTGATAGTAAATAGCCGAAGGCTATTTACATGAAGAAGATTCGCCATGGTAGTCATTCAGTATTTTCATTAAAAGTGCATTTGGTTTGGATTACCAAGTATAGATATCATGTACTCACAAAT
>JBNKNM010000063.1:0-26199 GCA_050293845.1 Pseudobacteriovorax sp.
CAGCAATATAGTTGTTTGAGTATTTATTCAACCCAGATATGATGCGGCTCATTTCGTAACTTTCAATGACGTATAATGGGGCCAATTTCGTAGGAGTTTTTCCTTCTCTAACAGTACCAGCAACTGAGATTCCCGCATTTTGCAGAAATGAACGAATGATCTCGCCTCCAGAGAGGGTAGGGTCGGAAACGGCGCGATAGACTTTTGTGAGCTCATTATCGATTGGTATGGCCCCTCTTCCGGAAACTGTGGTGGCTTTACCATTAAAGGATCGGGTGATTTTGAGTCTTTTAACACCCCGAGCGATAGTACTGATACGATTTTTAAGGGTAATCCCATTAATGGGAAAGGGATCAATGTTCATCAATGCTGGGGACTTGGCGCTAGGAGCTGGTGCGATAGCAATAGGAAAGGTATTGAAATTAACACCCATACCGGAAACGGGAGCGTTATAGGCATTAGAAGATATATATTTACTACGTCCTCTTGATACATCAAATTCTTTACGGTCAAATACTGTAGCATCGATGACAATATCCCCAGTGATGCTACGAATGCCCATATGATGCAGGTCAGCTGCCATCTGCCACAGTTTTTCATTGATCAGCATCGGATCGCCGTCACCTTTAAAGTAGAGGTTACCATGGATTTTTGCGCCTTCCCTCCTGCCACTATGATAAATAATGGTGTTAAATCGATGGGCGGGGGTAAAGTTTTTTAAGGCTGCTGCGGCGATGATTAATTTGCTGATGGATGCCGGGATGAGTAAATTATCGGGATTGGCGGCAAAAATGATTTTTCCATCACTGAGGCGTTGAAAAAGTATGGACTGCTGGTGACGGACAGAAAGGGGATAAAATGGCGACTTTTTGGCTGCAAATCCTGGGGTTCCGACGATTAAAATCAGCAGTAAAAGAACTAATCTCATGGAAAACTCCAAAAAACTTAATTATAACGGTATAACCGCATTATAGGTGAGCCATTCCATTAGCGCGAACGGCAATTTGAAGTGCCTACAGGCTCACCGCCAAACGACTGTACTCCAAGAGTCCATCATCCGGCCCTAATGAACCGGTTTCTAGGAGAAATTTGATGAAAATCTTAGGCATTAACCATATCGGAATCGCAGCTAAGGACCCTCGTAAAGCAGAATGGTTTTTCAAAGAGGTATTACAGCTTCCTTTTAAAGGTGAGGAATTAGTCAAAGCACAGAAAACCAATACGATCATGTTTGGGGTTGCCCAAGATCAGGGGCCGGTAGACAGTCGCATTGAGATTTTGGAAAATGAAAACCATCAGGATGGTCCCATTAAGAAGTATATCGAGAAAAAGGGCGGGGGCATACATCATATTGCGTTGCAGGTTGATAATGTATCGGCAGCCATCGACCATTTGCGGAGTTTTGATATCGAAATGATCGACGAAACACCCCGTGGGGGAGCCCATCACACTATGATTGCCTTTGTCCATCCCCGATCGACGGGGGGGATATTGGTAGAGTTGGTTCAAGAGCAAGATGCATAATGGTCAAAAAAGAACACAGAAAACCGATGAATGCCTGGTCTTATTTGGCGGTATGCTTTCCGTTTGGTTTAGCACCGGTAGCACCTGGCACTTGGGGGTCTTTACCGGGCGTTGTTTTTGGACTACTTTTGGGTAACCTATATAGACAGTTTTACTGGTCCTGGCTTGCTATTTTGCTGTTTCTTGCCCTGGCAGCTTTGCTGGCCTATAAAGTCATCGATGAAACAGAAACCCTTTGGCAATCCCATGATGACAAGTCCATCGTGATTGATGAGTTTGTGGGACAAGCTATTCCCCTGGCATTTGTGGCACCATCCTTTAGCAGCGCTATATTGGGATTTTTGTTGTTTCGTATATTTGACATACTTAAACCGGGGCCCATTGGTTGGGCCGATAAAAAGCTTCATGGGGCTTGGGGAACTCTGCTAGATGACGTTTTTGCCGGTATAGCTGCCTTGGGAGTACTCAAGCTAGCTCTGTGGCTTTTTCCCGTTTTGGTTTGACTGCTGCGAAGAGTGCCACGTCCAGCAATGTCATCCGTAGGGCGCTTTGCTCAGGATGACAGCAGACTGGTCCCCATAGTTTGCTAGCTATTGATGATGGTAAATATAAGCCATTCTGAAAGTATAATCCACCCTTGGGCGAATACGATTAGAATTCGAAATGCCCCCGTAAAAATTAGGGCTAAAAATATAAAGAAAGAATATTGGGCTAAGGACTCATATTTCACGCGTAAATCGTGTGGCAGTAAGGCGGATACAATTTCACTCCCTGCTAAGGGAGGTAGGGGAATAAGTTGGAAGAAAGCCCATATCGAGCAAATCAGCATCATCTCTTTAAAAATTCGGTAGATGGCAATCATCGGAGTTCCGTCTTGGACATTGCCCATAGCATAAATAGCAGCAACTGAAATGCTGCAAAGCAAGAGGTTCGCCAAGGGACCAGCAAGGGCTGTTAAAACAGGCCCCCACTTCGGGTTTTTCATATTTCTGGTGTCAATGGGCATCGGTTTGGGCCAGCCAAATATAAATCCTCCCATCATGATGCCAATGAGTGGGAATAGAACACTACCTAGGGGGTCCATATGGGGGATGGGGTTTAGGGTTAGTCTCCCATTAAGTTCAGGAGTGTTGTCACCCTGGTGTTTAGCCATATAGCCCTGGGCGATTTCGTTCGTAATCAGAGCGATGACAAACGCAATAAGGCGATTCATCACCTCTGAAGCATAGTTAAAGTCCATAAAAAGTCCTTCTTGTCCTTTGTAGCCGATCAAGTCTAATATAGGCTGCCTCTAGTATCTTACAGAGACAGTACCGCGCAACTTGGAGTGCCCCGTGATTAAGACGATATCTCGGAATCATAAAGAAAGTCCTCGATTAGAGCAAATATGGATCGCCAGCGATATTTTGAAGAGTAATCATGCTGGGGAAGATCATATCAGGCCTCTTACTATTTACTTACCAAAGGCTGTAGTTGATCCAAAGCGCAGATTTCCTGTTCTTTACTGCCTGGCTCCTTGGACCAGTGCTGGTCGTAGTCAGTTTGACTGGCAGCCCTTTAGGGAATCGCTATTTGATAGATTAACGCGGCTTATAGAGCAAGGGCATATTCCCCCCTGCATCGTTGTGAGTCCAGATTTATATACATCATTAGGGGGAAGCCAGTACATTAACTCAGAATACTTAGGCCGTCATGGCGATCATCTGGTTGAAGAGCTTTTCCCATTTATCGAACAAAATTACCCCGTTCTTGAGGGTCCGCAACATAGAGCTGCCTTTGGTCGTTCCTCGGGAGGGTATGGTGCTTTGCGTCTTGCAATGGATTATCCGGGAAGTTTAGGGGGGATTGCCTGCCATTCGGCGGATATGGCATTTGACTTGGTTTATAAAAGAGATCTTATCGATCTGTGTAATGGGTTGGCATCCTTCAAGGGCGATATCAGAGCGTTTTTAGAAGCATGCAGCTCTGCCGTGAAGCTGAGTGGTCAGCAGGTGCACCTTCTGATGCTGCTGGGCATGGCTGCCAGTTATAGCCCTAATCTCCATAGGCCTGAGGGTTTCGATCTGCCAATCGACTTGAAAACGGGAGTTATCGATGAAGAGGTCTGGCATTTATGGCTGGCCCATGATCCCGTCCATCTCATTGAAAAAAAAGAGAAGCAGGATGCTTTACGTATGCTAAATGTGCTTTATGTGGAGTGTGGTAATCGTGATCAGTATAATTTGCTCTATGGAGCGCGGCAACTAACTGACAAACTGACTGCTTTTGGTATTGATCATCAATATCTTGAATTCGATGATAATCATTCGGGGACATCTTATCGGTATGATGTAAGTTTACCGCTGTTACTAGGGACCCAGGGAGCTGGCTAGGCTCGCCATCTGTATACAGCCCCTTAATTTATTGGTATGGTGTCGGACGTCGCGCCAGCAAAGGGAATTTGAACTATAGGAGCCAAGGTATGACATCGCAAATCCATGACGTTGTAATTGTAGGTACGGGCCCAGCGGGACTGACTGCAGCAATATATGCGGCAAGGGCTAATTTAAATCCAGTGATCTATGCGGGGATACAGCATGGTGGACAGCTAACTATTACGACAGAGGTAGAAAATTTTCCGGGGTTTGAAAACGGCATCATGGGCCCTAAATTGATGCAGGATATGACTGCCCAAGCAGAACGTTTTGGAACCAAGATTGTTTATGACCAGATCACTAAAGTTGATTTTTCTGGATCTGTAAAAAAATTGTGGGCAGGTGATGAGCTCATTGAAAGCCGTGCGGTTATTATCTCCACAGGTGCTACAGCACGGACACTCAAGCTGGCGGATGAAGATAAGCTTATGGGGCGTGGACTATCTACCTGTGCAACCTGCGATGGTTTCTTCTATCGCAACAAAAAAGTGGCTGTTGTTGGCGGTGGAGATTCAGCTATGGAAGAGGCGACCTACTTAGCCAAGCTTTGCTCCGAAGTGATTCTCATTCATCGGCGTGATGTATTTCGCGCCTCACCAATCATGCTAAAAAAAGCTCAAAAAGATCCCAAGATTACCTTTAAAGTTCCTTATGGTATAGAAGCGACGCTATCCGATGACAGCGGTTTGACAGGGGTACGCTTGAAGAATACAGAAACGGGTGATACAGAGGACATCACAGTCGATGGATTGTTTTATGCAATTGGCCATGATCCCAATTCCGGCTTATTTAAAGAGTATGTGGATACCGATAAGCATGGATATATCAAAGTAAAAGAATTTACTAAAACCAAAACCCCTGGTGTTTTCGCCGCTGGTGATATAGCCGATCCTCATTTCAAACAGGCTATAACTGCGGCAGGAATGGGGTGTCAGGCGGCAATTCAGGCGCAGCATTATATCGAAGCGCTGGAAAGCTAGAGGATGCAAGTTGGGTATATTTGATAAGTTCAAAAGTAACGTCACTGAAGAGCAGGTTAAAGAGGCTCTCAAGGTTGTTGTAGATCCTGACCTGCATCGGGATATAGTGAGCCTTGGCTTTGTCAAAAGCATTGTCATCAAGGGTAAAAGTGTGTCAGTACAGGTGGAATTGACAACACCGGCTTGTCCAGTCAAAGATCTCCTGCGCGAGCAATGCGAAAAAGCCATTGCCCAGCTAGAGGGTGTTGAGGAGGTGGCTGTGGAAATGACAGCACAGACTCGTCGTAATAGCACCATCCCCGATCTTGTTAAGGATGCTCTGGGGCAGGTCAAGCATATTATTGCCGTCGCCAGTGGTAAGGGTGGTGTTGGCAAGTCTACCAGTTCGGTTAATTTAGCCTACGCTTTGCAACAAGCGGGATCTAAGGTAGGCATCTTGGATGCCGATATTTATGGACCCTCCTTGATGCAGATGACTAAAGTCGACAAGCCTGATCAAGTGGATGGCCAGCTTATTGTTCCTCCTACTTTTGCCGGAGTGAAGATCATTTCGGTAGCGATGTTTACTCAGGCAGGTCAAGCGCAGATGCTGCGTGGACCTATGGTAGCTCAGATTATCAGACAATTTCTCACCCAGGTTGCATGGGGAGAACTAGACTATCTGATCATCGATTACCCTCCTGGTACGGGAGATGTTCAGTTGACCCTATCTCAGATCGCGCCTATTACTGGGGCTGTAGCGGTAACCACTCCGCAAGAGGTGGCTCTTATCGATGTGCGGAAAGCGATTTCCATGTTTGATACCTTAAAGGTCCCGGTCTTAGGTGTCGTGGAAACCATGAGTTACTTTATTTGCGATAATTGCGATAAAAAACATTTTATCTTTAGAGAAGGAGGCGGGCGTCGGGTCGCAGACGAGCATGGCTTGCCGCTACTGGGAGAAATTCCTATCGATCCCTCTGTATCGGCTTTATCTGATGATGGTAAGCCTGTAGTGATATCCGCTGCGGATTCCCTTGTGGCTAAGGCTTATAATGAAGTTGCTGGTCAAGTTGCAGCGCAGCAGTCCATTGTCGCCGCACAAAGTGAGGGAGCTTTAACTCATTTTAAATTGGAGTGGCAGCGGTCGTGAAACCATATATCCAAGTCAAAAAAATCTGGCAGGAAAATGATAGAACCCTTGGTATCATTTGGACTGATGACCACAAAAGTTTAATTGATGTCGTCAAGCTCAGGGAGAAGTGCCCCTGTGCTTTATGTGTGGATGAGTGGACCCACGAAGTTAAAATCAAGCCTGGAGAAATTGCCGATAGCTGCCGACCCATACGCATTCAATCCGTGGGTCGCTATGCGATGAATGCTCAGTTTGATGATGGCCATTCCACAGGTATTTATACCTTCACTTATTTGCGAGAGCTTTTCTAGTCTCCCTTGGCAAAGGGAGATAGAGGATCTGATGGGGGCGCTGATCGCTCAAGAGTCGTTGCTGGTTTGCCGATTCTGGAATTCCTCACGTAATGCTAGCAGCTTTTCGTTATAGTGAGGTGGTTTTGTTTGCAACACTCGTTTTTTCAAGTCCTGAGGGAAGGTGCCAAGCATTTCAACTTCGTATTCTAACCAAACACCAAACGTGTCATATACAAGGTCTCGCATAGCCAGGGTAAAATTAATGATATCCCTACTGGATGCCCCTTTGTTGAAAACGAAATTTGCATGTTGGGGATTGAGGCCGATGTGCTTTTGGTTGAGCTTATGGGCTTGGGCTCTATCCAGCAGCATCCCGCTAGGAACACCTGCCGAATAGTCATTTTTAAATACACAACCACAGGATGGATGCAGAAACTGTCCTTTACTGATGCGGTCGGAAGCACAGTGTTCCATGAAGGCCGCTATTTTATCCTTATTTCCTGGAGATAGTTTTATTTTTGCTCCGGTAATGATATCGCCGTTGCTCATAAAGATAGTGTCTTTATATCCTGTAAACAGATTATTTCCTTTGTTAACATAGGTTTTTAAGGTTCCCGACTTTGTCACCGTATAGACCTCGCTCACCACTTGGCTGACTTCTCCTCCGTAGCAACGTGCATTCATACGAATCGTTCCCCCCAGCTGGCCCGGCAGGCGATTCATCCAAGCAAGTCCTGACCACGAGAGTTTCAGAGCTTTTTGAGCTAGGTCGGTATTATTGACTCCAGCCTCGACGAGCAAGCTGTGTTCAGCAGTTACGCTGATTTTTTTCATCCGTTGCAGCGAGAGTACAGTTCCTTGCCAATGCTCGTCGCTCACCAGGGAGTTGGTACCGCCGCCAATAATGAAGAAAGGAGCCTTGTTTTTATCAAGGTTTTGGATAATAGCAGCTAGCTCATCCCTGGTTTCTGGCTGGTATAGGGTGTCACAGCTGCCACCTGTTCTGTAGTAGACTAAATTTTTCAGCAATATCGTCTCCTCTAGGACTCAGGGAAGCTTGTAAACAATGCTGATTGGAAGGCTTGATAGTGCTCTTTGCTATAAAGAACCATAGTGATGCGACGAATCAGGAGCGACTCATTATCGCTAATAAAATCTTTGATGGCTTCCAGAGTGACTGCAGCAGCTTCGTGAAGCGGGAAGCGATAGACACCGGTGCTGATGGCAGGGGCGGCTAAATGGGTTAACTTAAGGTCGTTTGCGATCCTTAAGGCCTCTTGGAAGGCCGCGCGTAACAGTTCACTTTCCTTATGGCTACCACCTTGCCAAATAGGACCAACAGCGTGGATGACTGCCTTAGCCGGTAAACGACCTGCTGTGGTGGCTACGGCGTGCCCAGTCGGGCATGAACCAATATGCCGACACTCCTCCATAATAGTGGGGCCACCAGCTCTGTGGATGGCGCCATCGACACCACCTCCACCGGCAAGCTCCTTGTTCGCAGCATTGACCATAGCATCACAAGCAAAGCTTGTAATGTCCCCCTGAAACAGGTCGATCGCTATATCTTTATATCTACGAACACCTAACATGGTTTTATTTTCCCATGGCTCTTAACAGGCAAGCGCCGATTTCCGCTGTTGTATCAGCAACGACACAGCCAGCTTCTTTTAGAGCGGCAATTTTTTCTTCAGCCGTTCCTTGACCACCTGAGACAATCGCTCCTGCGTGTCCCATTCTTTTCCCTTTGGGAGCGGTTTGACCAGCAATAAAGGCTGCTACTGGCTTTGTCACGTTTTCTTTAATGAACTGGGCGGCTTTGATTTCGGCATCACCACCGATTTCCCCAATTAAGACTATCCCTTCTGTTTGGGGGTCGGCTTGAAATTGCTCAAGGATGTCGATGAAATTAGTACCGATGATGGGATCGCCACCAATACCCACACATGTGCTTTGTCCTACACCGGCTTTTGTGGTTTGGCCAACCGCCTCATAGGTGAGGGTCCCCGACTTGGAAACGATACCAGCTTTTCCTGGTTTATGGATGTGGCCCGGCATGATTCCGATTTTGCATTCACCTGGGGTGATAACACCAGGGCAGTTAGGCCCGACAAGGCGGGACTTAGAACGCTCTAAGGCCTTTTTTACAGGAACCATATCAAGGACGGGAATACCTTCTGTGATACAGATGATGAGTTCAATTTCAGCATCGATAGCCTCAAGGATAGCATCGGCAGCAAAGGGGGGGGGGACAAAAATCATACTCGCATTGGCACCGGTTTTTTCCTTAGCTGCGGTGACAGTATTGAAAATAGGCAAGTCGCAGGTCGCTTTTTGTCCTGCTTTTCCTGGAGTCACTCCTCCCACAAAGCAGGGTGCATACTCGTGGGAAAGTCTTGTGTGAAACTCACCTGATTTTCCAGTGATGCCTTGGGTTATCACTTTTGTGTCTTTATTTACAAGAATAGCCACTATTTAACACTCCTAGGTAGGTCTATTTATTTTGCAAGATCAACGATTTGCTTGGCACCATCCGCCATGTCTTCAGCTGCAACAAGATTTAAACCCGATTGTTTAAGAATTTTTTTGCCTTCTTCGACATTGGTACCTTCTAGTCTTACAACTAGAGGTACTTGCAGTCCTAAGTCTTTGGCTGCTGCAACTACTCCATTGGCAATAATATCGCATTTCATTATGCCACCGAATATGTTAACAAATATCCCTTTTACCTTGGAGTCGGAAAGTAAAATTTTGAAGGCATTGGTTACAGTTTCCTGGCTTGCCCCGCCGCCAACATCAAGGAAGTTGGCCGGTGCACCACCATAATGCTTGATGATATCCATGGTAGCCATGGCCAAGCCAGCACCATTAACGAGACACCCGATATTACCATCCAGACCAATATAGCTGAGCCCATACTTGGAAGCCTCGATTTCTCTTTCATCCTCTTCTTCAAAGTCGCGCATGACTTCGATAGTGGCTTGGCGATACAGGGCGTTATCATCAAAGTTCATTTTGCCGTCGAGCGCAAACATATCGCCATCTTCGGTAACGACAAGGGGGTTGATTTCGAGCATGGAGTAATCGTATTTTAGGAACATTTTGTATAGGTTTTGGATGATCCCACTGAGCTTTTTCTGCTCATCCTTGGGCAGGTTAAGTCCAAAACATATATTTCTGATGTGATAACCTTGCAAACCAATAGTGGGGTCGATATTTACGACTACAATTTTTTCAGGTGTTTTTTCAGCTACCTCCTCAATATCCATGCCTCCCTCTGTTGAGAACATGATACTGACTCCAGCAGATTCGCGATCCAGTAGCAGGGCTAAGTAATACTCTTTGGCAATTTTACTGCCTGCTTCAATATATACCTTACGCACCAACTTGCCTTCAGGTCCTGTTTGGTGAGTTACCAAGGTCATGCCGATCATCTCTTCAGTCAACCTTTTGCACTCTTCAGGAGTTTTCGCAAGCTTCACACCACCAGCTTTGCCTCGTCCGCCAGCATGGACTTGTGCTTTTACTACGGCCACGTCGCTCTTTAAGCGTCGCATGGCAAATTCGGCCTCTGTGCCATTCGCGGCAAGATGGCCATCTGGCACAGGAACGCCATTGTCGCGGAATAGCTGTTTCGCTTGATATTCATGAATATTCATTCAGTATAGTCCTCCGACGGGGTTGTCGTAATTTCTTTGCACACGCGCTTAGGCTATCATAATATCGGCGTGCGCGACATTAGTTATATATGAGGTATTCTATGCAGGCAATTGGCAAGAAGAGGGTTTTAGTGACGGGGGGGGCCGGCTTCCTGGGGAGTTATTTATGTGATAGATATGTTGATGCCGGCTGGGATGTTATTTGCTTGGATAATTTTCATACTGGTAATAAGAAAAACATTGCCCATCTTTGGGATCGTCCTAATTTTGAGCTAGTACGCCACGATATCATCAAACCTTATATGGCCGAAGTAGACTTGATTTTAAACTTTGCCTGCCCGGCAAGTCCGGTTCATTACCAATCTAACCCCATTAAGACATTAAAAACCTCGTTGATGGGAGCCCTCAACATGCTTGGTCTAGCTAAACGTGTGGGGGCACGGATTACCCATGCTAGTACATCTGAGGTTTACGGAGACCCTCTTCAGCACCCCCAGCATGAAGAGTATTGGGGAAATGTAAACCCTATTGGGTCGCGGAGCTGCTATGATGAGGGTAAAAGAGCTGCTGAAACCTTATGTTTTGATTATCAGCGTCAGCACGGTGTTGAGATTCGTGTGGTACGGATATTTAATACTTATGGGCCGCGGATGGACAAGAATGATGGCCGCGTTGTGAGCAACTTTATTATGCAAGCTTTGAGGAATGAAGATATTACTATCTATGGTGATGGTAGCCAAACACGTTCATTCTGTTATGTTGATGACCTTGTCGATGGCATTGTTAAATTAACCCATCAAAAGGAGATTTTAGGCCCTGTCAATATTGGCAACGACCAAGAGTTCACTGTTAGGGAGTTAGCAGAAAAAATAGTCGCTATGACGGGTAGTCGTTCCAGGATCGTCCACCAAGCACTCCCAGAAGATGATCCCAAAATAAGAAAACCAAACTTGTCTCTTGCCCGTGAAAAATTATCCTATACACCTTGTACTCATTTGGAGGAAGGTCTTACAAAAACTATTGCCTACTTTGTGAGTCAAATGAAATCAGAATAGCGTACAAGTGCACTCTATTTTGGTTAAAATTTTTTAACTTTTAATATAATCTTAAAGGTAAATTCCTTGAAAAATTAACCGTCTCCGTTTAATCTTCTAGTTATAGCTTCAAAATTTATTGGTGGGGGGGGTGCCCGCCCTGTGTAAGAGAGCGGGCAAGCCAAACGAGCGATTTGGCCGGCGGAGGGACTTTCATCCCTTGGGAAAAAGGGCACTTGTACCTTTAAGGACGGTTGGTTCTGGGAAAAGGGGCCTTTGTTTTTCCCATGGCCGGTTAAGGTACGACGAGTCGCTATGTATAGGCATCCTCTGACGCCACGAACGAATCTATAACCCACATTCGATATCTACCAATATTTTGACATCACTCAAAAATCATAAATAAAATCAGATGGTTAATTTAGTAGAAAACATTTTTGAAAAAATACAAACCCAACGCATGATAAAATTATCAATAAAATCAAAATATTAACGAAATCAAGAAATTTTGTTCTGGAGAGCTGTGAACTAATTGAGCCGCTTTTTGCTTTTCATAGTGAACGAAAAATTTAATCTCTCTGACTAAATCTTGGTACGAAAAAGCCCCAATCACAATTGTGAAAAGGGCTACATGAGCTTTTGCGCTTTCCCTGCAGCTGTTAGTCATGAAGAACCATGGTCTGCACAAAATGGCCACTGCCTTGTACAATGACACTGCCAATGGGGGTCCACCCTTTAGTCATGTTGTATTTCACCTGATCTTCGAGGTTGCGAACAGAATCTTCAATAAGAAGCTGGTAGTCTTTTGGTCGGGATTCCATTTTGGAAACTGCAACTTTGCTTGGTCTGCTCTTGGCGACCTTAGTCTTTTTCTTGACTACTTTTTTGGCCTTCTTTGCCTTAGGGGTTCCTGCAGCTTTTTTTGCGGCCTTCTTTTTTACAGGCTTCTTTTTGGTTTTTTTAACGATTTTTTTAGCTTTCTTCTTTGTAGCTATCTTTTTTTTGGTCGCTTTCTTCTTGGTTTTTTTTGCCATCTAATGCCTCCGGCGGATAATATTCACAAAACAATACAACAACATTACAGTAGTTATTGCCAAAGTAAAGCGCATCCATAAGATTGACAAGTGCAAGTTCATATCAGCTGCAGTTTCTACTAATAAGGGGGTTTCATGTCTCGTTCATATATAAGCCTTGTGATTTTCACATTACTGCTCTCCTGTGGAAGAGGGGGGCAGGCCATTGTTAGCCTATTGTGCGGTATTGGACATGATCAATCATCACTTACCCTAGGTCTCAACCTTGACGAACTAGCTGGTTTAGGTTTGTTACAGGATGACGGTGGCATCTCCAATGAGGATGTGAAAAATTTTCTTAATGAATCTCTAACAGGATTTGTGGAGGAAGATGTGCTGCGCATCAAATCCGTGGAAACAGCCCATCCCGATGATGAAACTGATTCTGTAAGATTTATACAGTTGTCGGGGAGCTTTTCTGGGGGGTTTGGTGTCGCGGCACAATTTTTAAAGGGAGCCCTTTCGTCAGCGGGACTAGCAGGAGAGAGTGTGGTTGATTTTCTCCATGACTCTTTTTCTGTTAGTGCAGCCAGTCAGCAGTTCAACTTTACTAAATGGTTGTCCCAAACACAAAAACCGTGGGAAAGGCATCATCTGCGGAGGGAGTCCAGGCTTTTAACACCCCAGTCTGATCAATGGGCCCTATTACAAACTAACTATAGCGGAGCCTTGGATCACTTAAACACTATTCTAAATAAGGGTGATGGGGCTTCAGATAGTGAGGTGATAGTGGCTGTCCTTGATACAGGGGTTGATAAAGATCATCCCGATCTTCAAGATATACTTATTGAAGGCTATGACGCTGTAGGCACCGATACGGGGACCGATGATGAAAACGGTCACGGAACCCATTGTGCAGGCATAATTGCTGCCCAGGCTAAGACCTCCGATACTTCACCAGAAGGGGTTGCTGCCCAAAGAAATATCAAAATCATGCCTATAAAAGTACTAGATAGTCGTGGGGCTGGAGGATTTCAAGCTATAGAAAAGGGAATACGCTATGCTATGAGGGCTACCCCTAAGCCCGATGTCCTGTCCCTAAGCTTAGGGGCAGGCCTGGAGTATGGAGATTTAGACGAGGATACTAAAAAGCTAAGTAATGAATTATTCAAAGAAGCTATTGAAAAGTACAATATGATCGTAGTCGTAGCAGCAGGAAATGAGTCTTGCCCTCTAGGAGGAAACTGCCGTGACCAGAATGGTATTTTTCCCAAATCAATTGCTGAATACGTCGTACTGCCTTGTATGTATGAGGAGGTCATATGTGTGGGGGCTAGCAACCCCGACGAAACGTTAGCAGACTACAGTAATTACTCAGCAAAAAAAGATGCTTCTTACCGCACCAAAGCCCATATCAATGCACCGGGAACCGATATTTACTCCACCTGGCCCGTAGAATTGGGCAGCTATAAAACTATCAGCGGTACTAGCATGGCAACACCTTATGTGGCAGGAATAGCAGCTCTTTTTAAGAGTGTTAGGAAGGACTTGAACCAACAACAGTTTCTAGAAATCCTTCAAGCTGGGCAGGTGAATCCATCAGATATGGTGGAAAAAAGCGAGGTCGGGCGGCTAGACCTTTATAAAGCAACCGTGGCATTTGGCATAAATAAAAGTGTCGGTTTGGGGGTTGAGGCCCCTGTCGGGTATCAGGAACCAGGGGTAAATCCCGTGACAGGGCCCAATAAGGACAATACAGGCCAAAACGGCGCTAATTTTAACCTATGGTCTGCTATCTGCCAGTAGTTCGCAATAGTTCGTGACTTTCAATCATAGGGGTAATGATTTAAGTTAATCCTGCATTTGAGCCTATTGAGGAAAATGGAGTGAATCATGAACCCAGGGATCGCGCCCTATAAGCCAAAAAAACACATTCGAATTGTAACTGCAGCTTCACTATTTGACGGTCATGATGCTGCAATTAATATCATGCGTCGTATTCTACAAGCTTCCGGTGCGGAGGTGATCCATCTTGGACATAACCGCTCTGTGTCAGAAATTGTCAATTGCGCTATTGCTGAGGATGCTCAAGGTATTGCGATTACCTCCTACCAAGGTGGGCATGTTGAATACTTTAAATATATGTTCGATTTGCTGAAAGAACAGAACGCCACTATAAAAATTTTTGGCGGTGGGGGAGGAACCATTCTCCCAACGGAAATAGAGGAACTCCATAACTACGGTATTTGTCGTATCTACTCACCCGACGATGGCCGGAAAATGGGTTTACAAGGAATGATTAATCATCTTCTTGAGTCTTGCGACTTTGCCACCTGTGAAGCCCATGCAGACCAATTGATCGAGTCGATTAAAGAGAAAAATCCCCTAGTTTTGGGCAAGTTAATTTCGATTGCAGAAAATTACCCTGACTACCACGATACCCTTACAGCAGCTATCCGTGCTCGCTTTGGAAAGAAAAAAATTCCTGTCCTCGGAATTACCGGTACAGGGGGGGCTGGCAAGTCATCATTGGTTGATGAGTTGGTACGGCGGTTTATTAGCGATTTTACCGATAAGACCATTGCAATAATCTCTGTGGACCCTTCAAAACGAAAAACTGGAGGAGCCCTTCTTGGCGATAGGATCCGTATGAATGCTATCGATCATCCCCGAGTTTTCATGCGTTCTTTAGCTACTCGACAGTCAAACCTAGCTCTGAGCAAGTACGTACAAGACTCCATAGATATATGCCAAGCTGCTGAATTTGATCTGGTCATTGTTGAAACCTCAGGTATTGGTCAATCGGATACAGAAATCACGGAGCACTCCGATGTCTCTCTTTACGTAATGACCGCTGAATATGGTGCTGCGACTCAGCTTGAAAAAATTGATATGCTGGACTTTGCAGATCTGATAGCTATCAATAAATTTGATAAAAGGGGGTCTTTGGATGCCCTTAGGGATGTGCGCAAGCAGTATCGACGCAATCAAAATCTTTGGGATACTAAGGACGAAGACTTACCAATCTACGGGACCATGGCCTCCCAATTCAATGACCCAGGAATGAATATTCTATATAGCAAAGTGATGCATAATGTAGCTGCCACTACAGGTGTAGAATTAAAGTCGCAGTTTGCCGTGACTGATCAAATGGCTACAAAAAAGTATATAATTCCCCCCGATCGCGTCCGCTATTTAGCTGAAATCTGTGAATCTTCCCAACAGTACCAAGATTTTATCGCACAGCAGGCAGGTATTGCCAGGCAGATGTATCAGCTACAGGGCGCTATCAAACTGCTTTGTGAGCAAAAAGACTCTAAACTGGAAGTGGCATGTGCTAAGCCTATCGTATGCGATCTTGACGATACTACCATAAAAAATCTTGTGTCCTTATATAATCAGCTGGAAGCGAAGCTGGATTATGAGTGTAAAGTGAGACTAGCAGCCTGGCCTGAGATGATAAAGCGGTATACCGCGGAAAAGTATCAATTTAAGGTGAGGGGTCGCATTATTGAGCAAGATCTATACACAGAGACCTTGTCTCATCTAAAAGTTCCTAAAGTGGTTCTTCCCAAATATCAAGACTGGGGTGATATTCTTAAGTGGCTGTTAGAAGAAAATGTACCGGGCGATTTTCCCTATGCTGCTGGGGTATTTCCGTTAAAGCGAGAGGGTGAAGATCCGGTGCGGATGTTTGCAGGTGAAGGTGGCCCTGAACGGACCAATAGAAGATTTCATTACCTATCCCACTCCATGCCAGCTAAACGATTATCAACGGCTTTTGATTCGGTAACTCTTTATGGAGAAGATCCAGAATATCGACCTGACATCTATGGTAAAGTAGGTAACGCGGGGGTTAGTGTAGCTACCGTGGATGATGCTAAGAAACTTTATTCGGGTTTTAATCTGTCAGATCCTAAAACTAGCGTTTCTATGACTATCAACGGCCCTGCGCCGATGCTTCTAGGTTTCTTTTTAAATGCGGCGATTGACCAAGCTTGTGAGATTTATATTAAAGAACAAGGTTTAGAACAGCAGGTCGAGCAAAAGATTGCTGCCATCTATCAGGAACTGGGCCAGCCGCGTCCACGCTATCAAGGTGATCTGCCTCAAGGAAATGATGGGCTTGGTTTGATGCTGCTAGGTGTCACCGGTGATCAGGTATTGCCAATGGATGTCTATGAGAATATCAAGGCGGATACCTTGACGAAAGTGCGAGGTACCATTCAAGCGGATATCCTTAAAGAGGATCAGGCTCAAAATACCTGCATTTTTTCCACTGAGTTTGCCCTGAGGTTGATGGGGGATACCCAGCAATACTTTATTGATAAAAAAGTAAAAAATTTCTATTCGGTTTCGATTTCAGGCTATCATATTGCTGAGGCAGGGGCTAATCCTATTACCCAGCTCGCTTTTACTCTGGCTAATGGCTTCACCTATACCGAGTACTATCTATCGCGAGGCATGAATATTGATGATTTTGCCCCCAATTTATCCTTCTTTTTCTCCAATGGTACCGATGCAGAATACTCGGTGATAGGTCGGGTGGCGCGACGCATTTGGGCTAAGGCATTAAAATATAAATATAAGGCCAATGAACGTTCTCAAAAACTAAAGTATCATATCCAAACTTCTGGTCGCAGTTTACATGCCCAGGAAATTGCATTTAATGATATTCGTACAACTCTACAAGCGCTTTACGCGCTATATGATAATTGTAACTCGCTTCACACTAACGCTTATGACGAAGCTATAACAACCCCAACTGAAGAAAGTGTGCGACGGGCTATGGCTATCCAGCTGATTATCAATAAGGAGTTGGGACTGGCGAAAAATGAAAACCCGTTGCAAGGCTCCTTTATCATAGAGGAACTAACAGACCTCGTTGAAGAAGCTGTGATGAACGAATTTCGGGCGATTTCGGAAAGGGGAGGAGTCCTGGGTTCTATGGAACGCATGTACCAAAGGACTAAAATTCAAGATGAATCAATGTATTATGAGTCCCTGAAGCATTCGGGGGAGCTGCCCATTGTGGGAGTGAATACCTTCTTGGATCATCAAGGCTCGCCAACAGTCATTCCCCAGGAGGTTATTCGTGCTGATAAAGAGGAAAAGGAATACGCTATTAACGCGAATCGGGCTTTTCGAGAGCGCAATCAAGCTGCTGCCAAGGTTCAGCTTTCTATGATTAAAAGAGCAGCCATCGAAAATGAGAATATTTTTGACGTCCTTATGGAAGCCAGTAAGGTTTGTACTTTAGGACAAATATCTCAACTACTTTATGAAGTGGGAGGGCAATATCGCCGTAATATGTAGCGGTAGGTTGTATTGCATTTCTCAGCTGCTGAACGCTAGGGAATGACACAACTCTCGTTACTTTCCGCGTATTTCTGTTCATTTCTAAAACGATATAGCTCCTTGTACATTATGTACACGGAGCTATAATTTTCTTGAGACTCTTCCCTAAAGCCTGTACCGTGGTATGAGATTCCCAAATTTTTTATTACATGGAGGTTGGTTATGGACCGAAGGTCTTCGCATGTGATTACATTTGCCAACATCAAAGGTGGCGTTGGCAAAACCACCGCAGTTGTGAATATTGCCTATCTTCTTGCTACAGAATTTAACAAGCGAGTCATGGTTGTAGACTCTGATGACCAGGGAAATGCTACCAAAGCTTTGGGAGTCCGGGAAAGTCACGATCCAGATAGGGAAAGCTTGTGGTACGCCTTGAGCCATAAGAAAAATTACCAGGAAGCTATCGTCGCCTCGCCTTACGCCAACATTTGGGTTGTGCCTTCTACAAAAGAGTTAAAGGGTGCGCAGTTGGCATTTGGCCAGTCAGCTCGGGGAGTGAAAATGTTTCAAAGGATGTTAAAAGGGGCTGAGAAAGACTTTGACTTCATTATTATTGATACTAAACCGCAAATAAATATCTTACTGCAATCGGCATTAGCAGCTTCTCAGTGGTATGTTATCCCTAGTTTTCCTGAGCCCGATTCATATGATGGTTTTATTGATTTGTTAGCGGAAGCCGGGGAAATTCGCGAAGAGATAAACGAAGACTTGCGATGTTTGGGAGTATTGTTAACCAGTGTGAAAAAAATACCAGCTCATGAGGCTTATATCTCATTTATTAACAAGCATATGAAGCGGTCTAACGTCCCGATGTTCAAGTCCACGATCCGTTCCTCTAATTCTATTGCTACGGGGAGCTTGCATAGCTGTCCAGCAGTTTCGTTGCCTGGGTCTTATATGATTCGAGAAGACTATATTAAGGTGGTGAGATCTATCATGAGGACCGTTGGTAGAGATCCGGAAGCCCTTAAAGAACCAAACATGGAAACCTTGGGTATCCTGGGGCCTCATGAAGAATTTGGTTTGAAAATTTCCGAAAATCCTGAGCCCATCGATATTTAGGAGGCCACCATGGCGAAACTAAAAACATCTGCAAAGGGTCAACTGGAACGTATGGTAGAAGCCAGCGCTAAGCAGGTAAAAAAAAGCGTGCGCAAAAAGACGGCTCAATCCCTTGGGTATTTACCCGGTAATGTCGCTCATAGACTGCAGGAACAGATCGACGAATTCGGTCGTACTATTCAGAATATTCCTTTAACTATGATCAAACTGAACGAGAATATCCGGAAAAATTATTCAGAGGATAGCTTGGCAACTTTAGCAACATCTCTCGAGCAGGATGGGTTAATCCAATTCCCTACGCTATGCCTCAAGTTATCTCCAGATGGAACGGCACGTTTAATCTGTAGAAACGGACATCGACGCATTTTAGCGGCTAAAAGGTTGGGGTGGAATTCTGTTGACTGTATGATTTTAAGCTTTGATTCTGCGTCCCAAGAACTTTACCATACTATTAATGCCAATATTAACGAGAATGTATTCTACCTGGACCTCGCATTAGCCTACCAAGAAGCGGCTAACCTAGGTGAGTCTGATGCTGATGTTGGCAAACGAGTAGGAGTTAACGAGCGCACCGTGGGGTGGTATAGAAGATTAGCTCTCATGCCTGCATCCTGTCGTGACTTATGTCGTCAGTATCCAGATATTTTTAATGCCACCTGGGCTATAAAATTGGCCCGCAAGGGAGTTCTTCCTAAAGAGTCAGACTTGCTGCAGCTAATGAAGACATACTTAGATCAGAAAATTCACGGTAGCACCGCTACAAGCCGTTCTGCTAACAAAGATCGTTTATTGCGTCAAAAGGCACGTCACAGCCTGCGAAAGATAGTCGCCCAGTTGAAAACGGATGAGGAACAAATCCTGATTCGTAATCTATTAAACCAACTCACACTGGGGGGGTTTTTGTCAAAGCAAGCCTATGAAAAGCTACAGAAAGATTTGTTTGCTCCCGCCGGTGACAAAAGCCATACGCATACAGCGGTACGGGGCAAGCGTACGCGCAGCAAACGGGCATAAACCATGGGAGTGTCCATTTTGCCCATTGATATCTACCATTTCAGAGATGTTGCTAACTGAATGCTGCAGATCAGGGATATGTATTGCAAGTTCACTTAGTTTCTGCTTAGACTGCTCCTACCTCGTGGGAGTAAGGGTCGTTTTCTCTATTACCTCAGTAAACTGACCTAGCGCTCCCTTGCCATGAAACTCCCAAGGTTGCACTGTGATACTAACGACCAGGAAAAGTGCTAGAATATGCCAGAGCTACCAGAAGTTGAATGTTTAAGTCGCGCCATCCGTCCTCTGCTTGAGGGACACACAATAAGTCAGGCACGCTTTTTTCGCCCGGATCTTAGGGGACCGATTCCCATTGCTGATTTTGAGGATCTTATTGTCGGGGAGAAAGTTCTTTCGGTAGCAAGACGTTCGAAGTATATGCTTTGGGAAACTCAGAAAGGATGGGGGATCGTTCATTTGGGAATGTCTGGGAATGTGCTGTTTATGAAGCAGCCGACTCCGAAGCTACCCCATACCCATGCTGTTTTTACTATTGCTGGGGCTGAAACTGTCGAGGGATACTTACACTACATCGATCCTCGTCGTTTTGGTTGGATCACATGCTGCAAAAAAGAAGAGTTGGCAAAGCATCCTTTCTTTATCCATCTAGGGCCTGAGCCTTTAGATACAGAAGATCTTGATCACTACTTATGGCAGAAATCCCGGAAGAAGTCGGTATCTATCAAATCTCTGCTAATGAATGCTGCAATTGTCGTTGGCGTAGGCAATATTTATGCCAACGAATCTCTATTTAGGGCGGGTGTTCGGCCCACAAGAGTGGCCCATAGGGTGACCCGACAGGAGATGACGAGAATTGCTGAGTCGATTAAAGCCACGCTTCTTGAGGCTATAGAGCAAGGAGGGACCACTTTTCGGGACTTCAAAAATGCTGATGGTGGGGCTGGATATTTTGCACTTTCCCTTAATGTCTATAATAGATCGGGAAATCTCTGTATTTTTTGTGACTCTATTATTAAATTAATTCGCCAAAATGGTCGTGCTAGCTATTACTGCCCATCTTGTCAAAAGTAGAAATCGATCCAAGTATAGTCATTATGACTTATTTTATTGGGTATAAAAGCATCGGAGCTACATGTTTTAGAAAAATTTTCCTATTTATTTTACTCATCTATTACAGCTATTTTCCCTCCAAAATTGCAGCAATTCAGGTTATTTAGGTATTCATTGGCGCTGTTACTAAGCCGTAAGTCTAAATGTAAGGGAAAAAAACCTTCACTAAAACTGTTGACTTTGCCACTCAAACTGCTAATTTGTCGCAGCTAAGGAATTTTTAACGGACTGCGTTGCCGTTCTCTCTCGAAGGTGTGTCCTTCGCAAGGCCGCTAAAAATGTGCTTTCAAGAGCATGAGAGTTGACACTAAGACGCGTCTAAGTTTCATTTTAACTTGGTTTATTGTTCCAATTTCTGTAGACACGGAAACAGGTAAAAAAGGCCAATTCGGAGGAAAATCAGCCATGATGACACCTGACAACACTAATGAGACAGTCCTAGACCCATCTTTTGATACGTCTTCTGTAACTTTCCCTCCGGGAACTAAGTTAAGAGAAATCGAAAGAATTGTTATCCTAGAGACTTTGAAGCAAAAAAACTTCAACAGAACCCATACTGCACGCGCGCTAGGCATCGGTATCCGAACGCTGCAAAGAAAATTAAAGCGTTATGGAGCGTCTGATTGGGGTTTAAAGACTAAGGTTTCTCCTTCTATGGGTACTGATGTTAATGAACTCGTTAGCACTCCAGTAGCTCCTGAAGCACCTAGTCTTAACAACTGATCCAGACTTTGTCACTGTCAGCGGTGTTATGGCACGGTAATAGGCCGTGCTAACACCTGTTTCTATGATACTTTCTTGCCTGTTTTTTATCCGACTCTGAAAATTGTGTTCGCATGATTGCGCTTTGTAACCTAGGCGTGGGAGCTTCGCTTTTTCTTAAGAGCTTCTTTGCTACTCTACATCTCAGTTGCAGGTTTGGGTGAGGTGGGGCTTTAGCAATTTTATGGCAGCAATGTCACATTTATGGACTGCAAGATGATAGATATAAGGGTGAAAGCAATTTTTTCTAAATTCAGTGTGATGAGAGTGTTATGGAACTGAATATTGCTTGAGAAAGTGTAGGGGAATTATGCTGAGAGCAAGATCTGACTCAGACAAGGAGCAACGCTGGCTTGTCTTTTTAAAGGTAGCAGAAGACCTTTTTATGAAGAACTCTGATAAGTTACCTTCAGTGACTGAAATTGTGAAGGAGGCCAGTCTAGCAAAAGGTACTTTTTATCTATATTTTAAGACCAAAGAGGAAGTCTTTCTCGACATTTTGGAGATTCGCTACACAAATTGGCTGGATACGCTTACAGCTTCTATTGTGAAGTTGAGGTCCATTACAGCGGAAGATATGGCTGATGTCATGTTGGCACCTGTAGCGGGTGATGCTTGCTTCTTACAATTGGCTAGTATTTCTCAAACCATTTTGGAAGTGAATCTGTCCACCGACAAGGCGGTCGCGTTTAAAAATAATATCGGTGCCAGCTTAGAGCACTTCGCGAAAACAGTACATAACCATTTTGGAATGGATAGCAAAGAGATTATTTTCCTTTCCTTGGAATGCTATGCAGCAATTATAGGTATGTGGCAGCTTTCTCAAGTGTCGAAAACTGTCGAGACGATCCAAAATCAAATACCCTATAAGTTTCTATTTCCTGAGTTTGCCAAGCATATAAGGCCAATGCTGACCCATATTATCAGAGGGAAGCTGGGGATCTGAGCCCAAGGAACGATATTACGGTTTAGACGGGATTGCTTATCATTTTAGCTAACTTAGCCAATTTGGCTAATTCTGCGAGTTGTGAATTTTCTCAGCAAAATGAGTTGACATAAGCATCCTCAAAACATATAAGAAATTTCCCAACAGCATGGGGGTGTAGCTCAGGTGGTTAGAGCGCACGCCTGATAAGCGTGAGGTCGATGGTTCGAGTCCATCCATCCCCACCAGTAACTAGATGAAAATATTGTAGAATATGTTCAATGGGTACTGGTCATCAAAGGTTTACCCTGACTAATCCAGTCAGAGATTGTCAGAGTAGGTCATTTAAAAAACTATTGTCTCTCCACTCCGTGTTTGATAGCTAGTTTCTCCGAATAATTGATATACGGAGGGATTCTCTTGGCTACATACCAAATCATCCAGAAAAAAAACTCCAAGTATGTTAAAATACACTACTGGTGCCCTGTTTTAGGAAAGCAGAAGATGCTACCGAGGGTGCACTATGAATATCTCGACAGATGTTCCGAAAGTGTCATAGTAGATTTTTGTAGACGCTTAGATAAAGATTTAGGCTTGAATAAAAACGAAAGCTTAAGTTTTAAGCACCTTGAGCTAGATAGTTATCTTGTCGAATACGATGCACAACTTTTCAAAGATGGTCTAGATAGACATACAATAAAACAGTATCTATCTTACCTCCGTAATTATGGTGTCCCTTTCTTCACAAACGATGTTGAGGTCGAAGGTGTACTCCATAAAAAGCTTGAAAAAATTGAAGATTGGCCTTCTAAATCCCCTTTTTTTCGTGACTGGTACTTAAACCATACTGGTAATTCTCCAGAAATGGCTAGAGTGAATATTGCGACAATCAAAAGGTTTTGGAAGTGGCTTAAGTTCAAACAATACATTTATCCAACTGCTGATCCAGAATTTTCGCATAGATTGAGGTCTATAAGGATTGGCAGCAATCAAAAAGTAGCTATACTACCTCGTCCTGTTGAACCTGACGAGATTTTAGAGTTTGCAGATTCAACCGATAGCAATGAGTGCAGATTCATTGCTTTGGTCGCTTATGGTGCTTCTCTCAGACCTCAAGAAGTTTTTAGGCTTTCACCCTCGTTTTTCTTAACTCCACAGCAGGCAGAACATTTTGAGGTTAACGTTAGACGTGCACATATGAAAATGTACAACCGCCTTTCTATTAATGTTGTGGAACAAATAAGTCGAAATGGTCCAAAGCCAGCAAAGACCATTGGGGTTACGCCTCTACTTGACGAAAGATTTGCCAAGAGGTTGTTACCGTTTTTAGAAGTTACAGCCTCTAATTCAAGATTCTTGAATTCATGTGTCGATTGGTGCTACACGAAATGGCGAAGATTTGGTATTGAAGGTTTGACAGTAAAAGATTTGCGAAGGGCTAGCTTACACTACTTAGCTCACAATACACCTTACAATCACCATCATATAGATTTAATGAAGTTTGCACGGCACGAGAAATTTTCTACAACAGAAATTTATTTAAAAACACCTTGGATAAGTAAATCATTAAAGTGTAAAAGTGCTCCAACTAATTGGAGCGTATAAATGTGCTATTCAACTTATTTTTCAATAATTATTTCTGAAATTTGAACCTTTGAAGCTTCACATTTTTGTAACCCCTTTTTAAATCTAAGAATAAAAGCATTTGTCATCGGGACTTTGTTGTTTACAGCAAGTGAAACCTGATTTGGATATACTGAAATTATAGTTGCAAAATCATTTTGCGTCATATTTTTTTCAGCTAAGAATACCTTAAAGCGGGACTTTTCGATTCTGTAAGGACTTCGTATATGCTCGAACATGAAAAATTTTTCCTTCATATAAAAAAGTGTACCTAACTACAAAGGAATCTTGCGAAGAAATGAGAATTGAAGAGTAGGGTTGTATCCCAATCCTTGGAAAACAATCTCAGCGAACAGTATTAAACAGAGTTTAGAAAATCAAGAGAATTTTCTATTCTAAGTCATAATCAAACTTTTCTTTAAGTGTTTGCTTGAGTTTATACTCTACCACAGCGGCTTCTTCTCTATTATTAACTGCCTCAGCATACATTCGACGTGATTCATTCATAACTTCAAGACAAGTACGACGAAGACAGTCCATAACTTCTTCACTCGGAAGGAGAGTAAGATCGATACACCTTCGTACTTGATAATAGCTACAATGTTTTAAGAATTCACGACCAAGCTTAATCAAATTTTCCTTGTTTCTTGGATTTTTTATTCGGCCAGTCTTCCACTTGGTAATATAATTATTTTTTACATCAACATAAACAGCGAGTTCCTTTTGAAAACGAAACCCGCGTGCAGCTATTGATTGCATTATCAGTTTTGCTCTAACTCGTTCCAACTACATATCCTCAATTAACTGAATTATCTCTGTGTAAGGGCGTTTTTCTGCACCCATAGGGATAGCTTGTGACCCATAGTTAGACAAAATATTGCGTGATAATCACGTAGAAATCTTACCTAATCATATATCCATATAAAAACATTTATAAAAAATTAGATACTCTTTGTGAGAATTTATTAAATCGAATTAAAATAAGCTTGATATTATTGCTATAAATGTCTTTTCGCTCCTCTGAATGGAATTTAATTCCATATATGGCTTTTTCTGAGTCAGAAAAAAGTTAGTCAAAATTATTTTCGGCAAGAATGATTTGTGTTTGCACTCTTAATTGGGCTCCACAAAAATGTGCTGCTTGTTTTTTAATGATTTTCAGGTTTACCATTAGCGCATCTCGGGTGAGGAAAAGAGCCTGAACCAGTAGTTATCAACCATAAGTTAGAACGGTACTTTTAGCCTTGGTTTGTAGTAGTAATGAAAAAAAGGTCGAGAAGTACATCAGTGAATTACCAACAGTCTCCGTGTGCGATTGGTATATACATCGATACGTTTTTAGAGATTGCAGCAGGGTTTTGAGTCGTATTCAACTACTCCTAGTTTTTAAAAAAGGAATCTATGTTGAATCTAAATCACTGATGACAATTCTTAAAAACAAAGGAATTCGGATCGCTTTGAATCCGATGTGTAAAGATGATTCTATAGTGGGTCTACATAAATCAGTATTTGACTTCGAGCAACATTGGAGAACCAAACCCAAAATCTGAAGCACTGTGTTTCAGTATTATTACAATTTTTTTCGGAGAATCATGTATGAAATTTTTAAAAGGTCTAATTTTTTTACCTATCATCCTCGCTTTTTTCGCATGCGATTTCGAAGGCGACAAAGGAAAGGATGGTATAAACGGTATCAATGGTGCTGATGGCGTTAGTTGTTCAGTGTTAAAGCTCGAAAATGGTGATGATGCTATTCAATGCGGTGAGAGCATCGTTACTATTCCTGAAGGGAAAGACGGTCAGGATGGAAAGGACGGCGTATCATGCACTATTACTGTTGAGGAAAATCACCAGTATCTTTTATGTGGAGATAATCGGACTCCATTGGATGGTGACGAAACTCAGGTTATAGAGATGCTAAACATAGCTCTAACCCCTGTCGTAGTTGATGAGACCCTAGTCGAAGTTGCTGAATCTGAGTTGTTAGTTACTTTAGATTTCAATGTGCCAGTATCTATAAATGAAGATCTTGCATCGGATCTTAATGGTTACACTTTTAGTCGTTTATCAGAAAAAACTTACTCATTAAAATCAGAAAAGATCTTCCAGGACTTTCCGTTTTCGGCAATGCTGAATACTTGGCAACTTGATTTACCTTTAGGTCTATTTGAAAACGCCTATAATCCTAATTCAGGTACTCCGGCTCTATCGGGAATACAAATCACCCTCTATAGCTACGTCATGAACTTTGAAACATTAATCTATGATCATGACGACAGCAACGTTTGCGAGAATGATTTTCAATCCTTGACCT
>JBNKNM010000064.1:0-26078 GCA_050293845.1 Pseudobacteriovorax sp.
TCTTTAAATTAATAAATTTTACATTTTCTTTAATTTTAAGGTTTTGCTTTTTACGAATTCCGTTCCAAACTGCCAATATTTCCTCTTTGGAAACCTTGTTTTTAGGAAACTTAACTACTCCCACTCCTGGAAATTCAAGAGGATAGGACATAACCACTTTTTGTTTGGGAAAGTTATAAATAGTGCCACCAAACTTAGACTGTTCGATACAGAGGTAGTTGGCTCCGCTGGTCGAAGCAGTACATGCAGCAGATAATCCGGCAGGACCTGCGCCAATGACAAGAAGATCATGCTGCGCTGAGCCTGAGGTCGATTTCGCCTTGGAAATAGCGTGCTCGGCAGCTAATTTTCCTTGCTTTACAGCGTTACGAATCAGTCCCATGCCACCTAACTCACCAGCTATATAGAGACCAGATACATTCGTTTCGTAATTACTATTAACACGGGGCAGTTGCATACCCCGCTCCTTAGTACCAAAAACCAGCTTAATGGCATCCAGAGGGCAAGCAACCTCACATTCACCGTGCCCCACGCATTTTGTGGGAGTCACTAGAACTGCTTTATGATGAATAAGCTTGATGATTTCGCCTTCTGGGCATGCTGTAACACAAGCACCACAGCCACCACATAAGTTTGGATCAATCTTCGGATGAAGAGTGGTTGGTTGGTCCATTTGTTTATCTATGGCTTCTTTTAATTTCTTTTTGGCTTCCTCTTCATGTTTACCCCTTTGTCGAATACCGTACCAGGCAAGATATAACATGAATATTATACCGATGATCCCCATATACTCGGTCAAAAAATAATACAGTTTTTGCATCATTATCCTCGTTCGCACAATCCCTCGGGCAAGTTATCGACAAGGACTACAAAAATCTTTAATTTTTCTTATTTGTTTTAAGAATTCAGCTGATTAATGAACTTTGAAAATCAGTGAAGAAGCGATATGAATCACAGCAACAATATACATAAAAATAGCAAAGGGGGTATGAAAGGTTCTCCAGTATCCAAAAAGGATCTTATAATAATGCATAAAGATCATTTTTCGTCTTAATACTGCCCAAGCCCGGAGCTTGCGGCGAATGGGTTTACTCCCCCCCCATGGAGTATCGGGAAGCCTGAACTTAGAGTTAATATCTCCTCTCAAAGCACGAACAAGAAACTCTAATATACTCATGGATTTAAGTCGTGAAGTCACCACTCCACCGGTAGCTTGGTAGAATGCTAAGGCTTTTGCCTTATTCATATCATTTTCTGTTATACCACGGTTGGACATTTTGAGATAATGGGAAAAACCTTTCTCATAGCCTTCAATAAATTTTTTAAGACTTCCCTTTTGCACCAACAATTGCATATAAAAATATCGCCCTACAATGCCGCTACCAAAACTTACCATCATCGACCAGAAGCTAATGCTGACCAATCCCCTTACTTTAAAATCGCAGTGGAAAAGGATAAGAGTTGGACCTAGTAATCCAAAAAATATATGCCAATCTAGCCAGTTTTGTAAATTACCCACTTTCGCAAGTTTGTGAACTCGTTTACGCAATACATAAGCATTCGTCAATGCCATAATGCCAAATCCAAGCCAACCTAAAAAGTAGCTAATGGGCTTTCCAGGCCTGGGATCGAAAATCCGACATGACCCAAAAAGAAAGCACTGAATATCAAGCATGACGCCATTATAAGTGGTATAACCGTGTCCCGCTAAATACTCCAAAGACAGCCAGATAGCTATAACAAGCCATACAACAGTCAGGGATCTCAGTAACATGATGTTTCTCTTTATCAAGCTGTATTTCTTAAGCTATAGTTTACATGAATCCTTCTTTTTTTGTAACTTTACATTTTAGGAGTTCCTATGCTGCGCATCATGATCATTTTAGCCTCGCTATTGCTATCAGCCTATGACACCACAAGTCAATCATGTGAACAAGACTACAAGAAAATATGCGAAAAATCGGATGAAACTAAGAGTAATTGTTTGCAAGATAACTTTGATAAAGTGATGAATAAAGAGTGTAAAAAAGAATTAGAATCTGTGAGAACTGAGTGGCAAAAAAAGGGAGAAAGTTTCAAAAAGGTAAAGATTTCATGCGCGAAAGAAGTAGAAAAAAACTGCCCTGAGGACAAGGATAGCCGAAAAAACTATACGGTGTGCCTCATGATGCATGGTGATAAACTGAGTGTTGCCTGTAAAAATGAAGCAAATCGTCATATTAAAGACTTTCTTCCTGGATTGAATCCAATTAAATAAGCTTATCAAACAAATTATTTAAACTCGGAAAATATTTTATCTTGTAATCCTAGTAAATTTAGCACAGCCTTGCCACGGAATGTAGCATGTCTGACTAAATTGTACCTGTAAACTTCCGATCCCAATATCAGTCATACTGAGGGGTATATGGATTTCGAGTTTGAAATAAAGAACGAGTTTTTACTTGAAGCTAAGGAACTTTTAGAGCAAGCAGAAGAGTCTTTTTTAGAATTTGAAAAAAATCCATCAGAAATTGAAAACATAGATAGTATTTTCCGAATATTTCATACTCTAAAGGGCTCTAGTTTTACAGCTGGTTTTGAGGACTTTGGCAAATTCACCCACAAAATTGAAAACCTACTGACTTATCTCAAAGCAGGTAAATTTATAGCAGATTCAGCATGTTGCGACTACCTCCTAAACTCAAATGACGTTCTGAAAGACTGGGTTGCTTTATTAGAAAGCAATCTGGATGCAGTATATTCCTCAGCAAATGCAGACGACATATTGGAGTATATCGACTCATTAAATCTTTCAAAATCAGATGAAAGCCAAAAAATTGTTACACCTAGCTTTGGTTTTTTTGATGACGATGAACCACCCTCTTCTTATCATCAATCAAGTGATTTTCATCATGAGAAAAACTCGAATATCGTAAAAATGAGAAAAGAAAATTCAGAACATCCACATATATTAATTGTTGACGATGAGCAAGATATTCAAGACCTTCTTGAAATGTATGTGGAAGAATTAGATGCGAAGGTTTCAAAAGCCAGCGATGGTGAAGAAGGTCTAAGAATAGTAAAGGAAAATAGCCTAGACATCATTCTATCCGACTTAAGAATGCCTAATATGGATGGCATTGAATTTATTCAGAAAGTACGTCAATTTAATAAATTTATCCCCGTGTTATTCATTTCGGGGGCTGCCGATAGAGAAGACATCATTTCTTTTATTAATCTAGGAGCATATGGTTTTATTGAAAAGCCGATGTCACGTGAATTGCTATTAACCCAGGTTCGTAGCGGATTATATATTAAGCAAATGCGAGAAAATATTTCTATGATGACAATGCTAAACTTTCAAATTTATATGATCTCACACCAGTTATTTCGCAGTAAAGATGAAACGAAAAAACAAATTTTGCAAAACCAACTTAAGGCCAAGCTCGATCAAATCTCTGAGCTTAATAATAAAATTCTAGAAATTAAGATGTTAGAAATTGCTTAGCTTAAAATCATGCTAAGCATCCATAAGAAGTCTACGCCAGGATATTCTTCAGAACATTTAGCTTTAAGGGGAATGGGCTGGTATTCCCTGGAGTCTCGTTGCCACAAGTAATCAGCTTTTCGATCACAGTTTTGCGGAAGTCGATCTAAAGGAAACTGAGGCATGCTCATCAATTCATTTAAAAATTCGTAACGTATACGCGGGCTGATAGCATCAGCTGCTAGCAATTGTAGCCAGCGAAAAAACATGTTTTTCTGATCCAGTTCCACTAGCTTACCCGCTACCCATTGTTGCCGTTGTTTTTCAAAAGAATGATCAGCTAAATGTCCCATTAAATTATCTAAAAATCCTGCTATAGATCGTGGTTTATGTGAGTTTCCAAAAATCAACTCCCGTTCTATCCAAAGTGTAAGAGCGTTTAAGTGTGCCGTAAAACCTCTTCGACCTGCTATGGCATCAAATTCAATTGTGGAAAATCCATAACGGATATCAGTGGGAAGTTCAACTTCATCAATATCAGCCTGAACTGACAAAAGTCGTATAATCTCTCCCAGCCCTGGGGACATCATACTCACATAAAAGGGCCCCGTACCGATGTATCCATCATTCTTACCAATATAGGCAATTAATTCTTCTGTATATTTTTTATATTCTGGTGGATTTTGTACTAGTGCGGCTAAAACACCAACGATCATATCTCGAGAAGTCCAACGGCGGCGGCACTTTGGATGCCGATACCATCGACCATCCTCATTTACAGACAGCATGGCTTGCCAGGCTTCAGCAGCATCATCTTTCCACCCTAATCGATCAAGGGCAACAAATCGCAATGCAGAGAATAAAAGACTATCGCATTCACTATGGATACTGCCATCGAGTCCTCTATTGACAATCATACCATGATATAAGTGATTTTCATTAATAAGCTCTTCATACAAAATGGCTTTTTCAATTGCCGCATGCTTAAGGTGCTCAAAGTCAATCTCTTCATCAACAGTTAGAGGTACCAATTCGTCCCGTAGCTTGGAAGACAGCTTAAAGGTTGCCTCGTTATTTTCCAAAACCAAACTAGTAAGATACCAACTTGCTGTTGCAACGCCTAATATTGTTAGTGGTAACTTCAAGCCCACAATCGATCTCCGTAAACCATTACAGTATTACTTATCGTCAAAAATCATCAAAATATTTAGTAATTATGAAACCTTGTCGCAAAGTATTTCCGATGAATAAGAAATGTTAGAAGCTTATTAAAAAAAATAATTTGTAGTTGAAGTCTCACAATCAACCAGAGCGAACTCGTACACACTAGAAACCAGGAACTGTCTATAGATGTACGGTATCTACTTTTTGACTCAATAATTATTAGCAGTTGTCCCAAAAATAGAAATTTTTCAATTAATTCAGAAAAGACTATCAGAAAGATAAGATAACGCAGAGACTTGATTCAAGTGGTCTATATTCTGTTCTTAAAAAAGTAAGACTTCACCAGGAGGATGCTTATCATCATCACTTTCAGCTGCCTTAGGTATAAAAAATTCACAGGAATATTTCTCTTGATCTGTTACCAAGGTTTTATTGACTAGTTCATAAATATTTCCTTGAATTTCCAACCAATTTTGCCTATTTGTTTGTCGTAAATAATTTTTTATTGATTCGGATTCTGAAAATCGATGCTCTAATATTTGACGCAACAAATCAAATCCCTGTAATAGTATCACAGCATCCGAAATGGCCTTATCAATAGAACTCACATGATCTATATAACACTCTTTTGTATCAATCCAACTATCCTCAGAAAGAGGGTCCATTATTTCTAGAACATCCCTAAATGATGATAAGATTTCGGGAGTCACATTATCTTCAGAAATATTATCAATAATTTCTTTTAATTTCTCCACCACAGCAAGATTTGAAATGCGAGCACCTGTGTCAGAACCGATGTCTTCAACTCTGGATAGAATAGCTTTAAGTGTAAGTGTACTATCACAAAAATGATCAATTAATTCATATAATGGCCTGTCATCTGAAAACTCTTCTTTATCAGCCAATAATTGCATTTTAAGCAGCAAATCTTTACTTTTTTGAGTCGATTCATTCATAGCTGTAGCTAGATGATGACAACCTTCCTTCACAAAGTTAATAATACTTTCAACCTGAACATAATTATTGCCATCATAGTCATTCTTTATTATACGAAGAGCTTCTTCAGACTGTTGCACCCCAAGTTCAATCTCTTTTAATATTATTACTAAAGTATCACTCAGAGATTGCACAAGATCCAAAGCTAAGAGACCTGTTGTATTAGAAAAATTGCAGTAATCGAACCAAAAATCAAATTCTTCAAAATTTTCTTTATACCACTTGCTGCTGGCAGCCTCTGGGCTAGCTACATACTTTCGAAATTTATCTGGACAGATAAATTGCTCTCGCCCGACAATCTCTTCCCTCTTGTTTATTCTAAGAAATGCCTTTGAAGTTTCATTTGATAACATTTGCAAATCATTTGTAGAAAGAAAGATATTTTTAATTTTTAAAGATGGTGATTCAACATCAACAATACCTAATTCAACTTGATCTAATTTATATTGACGATTAACCTCAGGCATTAAACGAAGGTAATTAAATATGCGATTTGGAATATTAGTAAGCGTGATTTCCTGATTAATTTCACGTAGGTACTTGTCAAATTTTATTATGCCATTCCAACTCGCACTTAATAAATTACTGCAATCAAATTTTGTTGAACCAACCAACATTTCATCAATTACTTTGAAATTTGTAGTATCACTAATGATTCCTTGAAGTACGACTGTGTCGTCACTTTTATGAACTCTGAAACGATTTTGAATTGCCACTGTTAACCCCAAGACTTCAAGTTTCATCAATAGTGAATAATATCGGTCTTATGAGATACTTCATAAATAAAAAGATACACATACTGTAATTATCTAATATCTATAATATTACTCCATTAAAAATTGCTATAGTATTTAATATTGAATTTTAAAAAGAAGAAATATTTAATTGCTAAAGTTAATATTTCAATCTACTCAAAAATCATGGTACACTACTTAAAGTCAAATATTCTTACTTTCCACAACTTATACTTATTTAAAATACTGTCGCCATTTACAAATATCTTTAGAGCAAATTATTAAAGTTTTCATATAGCTGCCGATACCTCCATAGAACTTACTCTATTTTGTATATCTTAATAGGAAAAGATATGAGTGAAGCTCCAGACCTTTTAATGGTTGAAGAAAACAAAATTATTGTTGAAAAAATTAAAAATCAAATTAGATCAAAAGTCGAATCGACACTCGCAAAGTCAGCGCGCTTAGAGCAATCAAAAATAGAAGAGGTTGATAACATTGATGATTTTGTATATGGGCATTGGATGGCCTTTATATTGATATCCGGATCATCAGTTAGAGTCATGCTAAAACTTCACTTTTCTAATCAAAATGCTCGAAGCATGCTTGGCAATAAAATAAAAAAAGATACTGACCATCAGACAGTAGAGCGCATGGCGATGGATTTCATGAAGGAACAGTGCAATCTAATGGCTGGGTCACTTAAAAGTGTTTTTAATAACTCTCATATAATTACAGGTCTCTCGATTCCTCTTGTTACAAGAGGTTTCGACGAAGCAGTTTTTTCTGATAAAATTGATGAAACAAAAATCAATGATGTTTGGAAATTAATTTGGCCAGGAGGAAGTGTCATTTGTTCGTCTGTTACAGAAGTTCTTCAATGGAGTGATTTCAATAATTTTGAACTTGAAGACGAATCTGATGATGAAGAAGATGGAGTATTTTTATGAGTGAAGCTTTCAAATTAGACCAAAAATCTGAACAAGCGAAAGCTGAAATAATCGCTGCAGAAGGATTACGAGCCAGTCATGAAATAATAACAGTCTTAGAAAAATGCAAATCATCATCAGAGCACATTATTGATCAGCTCCCTGATCTATTGGTAATCATGACCTTAGAAGGACGTATTTTAAAGGGAAATTTGGCAGCGGTCCGATTAATGAACTGCCGCCCTGATGATATTCTAAATTTGAATCTCTTTGATGTTTTTCATGCAGAAACACGAAACATTATGAAGTCTAGGATATCTTCTCTTCTTAAAAACAGGGAGCTAAAACAATTACAGTTTGAACTTCCCATTGTTTCAAGTTCGAATTCCCAGGTTGAACACCTATGGACAGTGAGTGTTTTTACTCAAATAAGTGAAAGAAGAGGACCACTCATAAAAGTTCTTGGCAAGGATATTTCGAAAATTAAAGAATTTGAGAAAAAACTTTCTCAAATATTCTCCGCAATACCACTTGGCATTTTTACTGTTGGCCCTGATGGAAAAATTGAATGGCCTTACTCTCTGTTTACAGAGTATCTAGTAGGACAAGATAAGTTATCAGATCAGACCTTAGATAAAATTCTGTTCGAACCTATTTGGGAATCACTTGATAGTATTGAAAAAACAGGTGCTGGTCAAGTGGTCGATTGCATTGGTGGCGATACTCTTTGGTTTGATATGGCGAAATTACACTTTCCAAAAGAAGTCAAGCTTACTAGAGAAACGCCTGATGGTATAAAAACCTGCTGGTTAGGTATCACTTATCATCCCATAGTACATGAAAATACTATCGAAAAGCTTATGATCGTCCTTGAAGATAGAACCGAAGTTGTCGAAGCACGTCGCGCCTTGGAAATGCAAAGAGAAATAGAAAATAACAAAATAAAGAAAATTTTAGAAATTCAAAATTGCTCCGGTGCATTGTTGGAAGTAACATTTAACGACTTTGATATTTTATTTCCAAGAATGGAAAATGAAATAAACTCTGAAGATTATGAAAAAGTCAATCGGACTCTACATGCAATCAAGGGTATAGCTAGGACTGCTGGGTTTTCAGATTTAGAGCATCACGTTCATGCTGTAGAAGATCATTTATTACACAACACAGCAAAACAAGATGTCGAGCAAGATTGGTTACTAAACAATTACCATGAATTAAAATCTGAATGCAATGAACTCAGGTCGCTATGCTTTGCCTTATCTGGTCGTCAGCATGGTCTTCAAATCAGGCAAGCTGATTACATGGAAGTACTACATGAACTTAAAGAGCTAAGAAATACCTTGGACACAAATGGAAAGGCTCATACTGATCGAATCCTTGAAAAACTTGGAGGAGGAAGTTTTGCCATAAAAATATTGCTTTCGACCCTCGAACTACGGTTATTAAAACAAGTAGCTGTAACTGCTGAATCTCTTGGAAAGAAAGTAGATGTTAAGTTTGATTGGGATAATATAAAGGTTATTCAAAGTGAAATTCTTACTTTTTCGGAAATATTTATTCATTTGCTCAATAATTCTATCGATCATGGAATTGAACATCCACATGAACGAGTCAAAATAGGTAAACCTGAAACAGGTACTATTTTGATCAAGGCTGAGGTTAAGAACCGCAACATCCAAATAACTATCAGCGATGATGGCAGAGGTATCGACAAAGAAAAGATAATTAAGGTAGCATTGAATAAGGAAATCGTGAATGAAAAACAGATTAATAAATTCAAGAGTCAAGAAGATGTTCTTGAATTAATGTTAATACCAGGATTTTCAACGAAAGATAAAGCTGATACCATCAGTGGAAGAGGTATTGGTTTAGATTCAGTTAATGATGCTGTGAAATCACTAGGCTGCAGCAAGCTGAATATTAATTCGGAAATAAATAAGGGAACAACTTTTATTTTTGATGTCCCATTAACAACAGTTGAGTAATGGAGATTTTAAGATGGCAAAAATTTTAATTGCTGACGATTCCGAAACCCTACGAACAGAACTGAGAGAGGTTCTCGAAGGTGCTGGGCATGAAGTTGTAGAAGCCGTAGACGGAACGGACGGTGTAAAAAAAGCTGAAGAGGCTGATGGCGTTCAACTCATAATCAGTGATTACAACATGCCTGGTCTTGATGGGATCACCATGATTCGTAAAATTAAGGAGATTGATCGATATTCAAAAGTTCCTATCGGTATGCTAACAACTGAGTCATCAAAAGAACTTAAGGCAACTGGTAAGGAAGCGGGTGTTATTGTTTGGTTTGTTAAGCCTTTTGAACCCAATCGACTCCTATCGACCATTGATAAAGTTTTAGAAAAATTTGCTGCTGCCTGAATTTTGACAAAAGCGATTTCAATAGGCCTAAAGGGCCTTTTAATGATTTCTTTTATGTATATTTTCAAACAATGTTTTTACCTCATATTCTATTATTAATAACCTAAAAAAACAAATATAATTTTTTGTTAAAGTATTTTAATGAAATTTTCAGAAATAAATCTTGGATTTTCTATTTTCTTAATACCTGCTTGGATCTTCTTAGTGAAGTACATCCGTCTAAAATACAAAATATGTTGACAAGCAAATTTTTCCTTAGTTCTTATCCTAAGATCTGCCGATTACCTCATGAAGCCATTAGCTTTTCAACTAGGGGGAAACGTGACCAACCTATTAAGAAGATTAATTTCAGTATGCACAGATAAACGAAATAATCACAGATACTCTCTCATTGGATCAATTCCTGGAGAGTTTACTAATAGTGAGGGAACACCTTATTTAATTCATCCTATTGATATAAGTGAAGGGGGGCTTGGTGTGTTGATAAACCCTGCACCTCAGTTAGGAGATAGAATTATCTATCAAGCAGATTTTTTGAGTTCTCCGATATATTTCGTGGTCAGACACGTAAACACCCCGGACATTGCGCTGAGTAGCTTAGAATTCATGCGGCGTTGTGGACTTGAAAGAGTCGGAAAACTAAATGTACTGTATATTCTCGGTCCAGTAGAGTCTTTAATGATCCAGGAGTAGCTTGATGCATGGTCGCCTTGAGTTGATCCATAATCGGAATTGCTTAATTGGAATTGTATCAGAAAATCATGATGAAATAAGGACCATCACCGATTGCCTTCGTCAACTGGATTACAAACATTTTAAAAACTTTAGCAACTTAGATAATTTTTTAGCTGAATCAAACTGGACTGATTACAAATGGGTAATTTCTGATTCTTCACCTTCTTCCAAAGTCGACATTGTTAAATTTCTGAAAATAATAGTGCAGCAAAAACTTTCCTTAAGACTATCCCTACTAACAGAATTAAAAAAAATCAAATTCGTCAGCAAATGTTACCACTTGGGTATTCTGAATCATATCAATTCCAATGGTGATATCCCACGTCAAATCTCAATTTTTTTAGAAAAATGCAACCAATATGCAAATAACACATACAGGGAAGCCGGATTAGCTGCTTTTTACTATCGAAAAATTCTAGAAAAAAACGAAGCTTGGGCAGAGCTAATCGACCTTGAATGTAAAATGTCTAATATGTTTCCCCAGCAAATTAGCACATTGATACTTTTAGCAGAAGCTTATCTCAAGTCAAATAACTACTCTCAGGCTCGCATCATACTTGATCAGATTAGACAAATTGGAAACCTTAAGTTTGTAAAAATTGTTGAGCAAGTTATAGAAAAATACCCTCAAGCCACTATTATAAATCCTATTTTCATTGAAAAATATAATATTAGCAAGATTTCTGTTATAGAAGCGGACGATAGTGAATTTTATCGTATAGAAAACTGCTTACTATCCCTTTCCGTTCCGGAAATAAATCGCTTTCGCAATTATGAAGAGGCATGGCAAAGTTATATTAAAGGTGCTCGTGACGATATTCTAATTTTTGAGTGGAGTAATAAAACCAAGGGTCTTACAAGTGAACAGTTTGTTCAAAGATTCCGCGCTCAAATTTCGCGAACAACACCTTTAGTAATCTTAGTTTCAACAATCCATGAAAGAGATCAACAAATGATTTCCGATATGAGAATTATCGAAATTATAAAGAAACCTATACGTGAAAAAAATTTTTTAATGGTTTTAAGTTTTTGTATTGAACAACTTCGGCATCCAATAGAACCACGATTTCTCGAATGGAAAATAGAGCAAATGTTAACGTATGGGGATTCTCCTTATATTCAATATTTAAAGAAAATTTTCATTAATAACAAGAATGTTGACCCTAAGAGAAAATATTATATTGAAAGCTATTATCAGTATCGAAATTCCAATTACAAAAAAGCAAAAAGCCTTCTTATGAAAGGAATAAAATTTAAAAATTTAGAAAGTCAAGGCAAGTTAAAGCCCAACATTGATAAAAAAATTCTTTTAGCTAAATGCTTTGATCACTTGGAAGACAAAGTCTCAGCTATCAAATTAATAGAGATTAGTAGAAAAGCATCACCTAGAAATATCGAACTACTTTGCTATCAATCCCTTCTATACTGGGAAATTGAAAAAAATGATCTATCAATAGAAGTTTTAGAATATGCAAGCTCATTGGATAAAGGTAACCCCCATGTCATCACCCTTAGAACTCTCTATTCCATTTTCTCTGGAGATTTAAAACAAACTGAAGATCTATTCAAACATATCCCTAACATACAAGACATAATAGCAACCATTAATTCTCAGGCGGTCAAGAAAATTAAAGCTAAGGACTATAGTCTAGGCATTAAAATATATGATTCACTTATAAAATCAATACCTGATTCTTATGTGGACTACAAGGGTATTATTCTATATAATAAGGCATTAGCATTACTTAAAAATAATAACGTAGAAGATAGTATTGATAGCTTAAGTCAAGCCATTGATTATAAAGAAGCGAAGACGTATAAAAGAGCAGTATTCTTACTAAAGAAACTGAAACAATCCACTGCGTCAAATAGCAAAATATCTAACTTATTTTCTCAAAATGAGGAAGTAAATTATAATATACATTCTTCCAAAAACATAGAAATGATAGGATTATACACAGTATTGTCCAGTGAACCAGGTCCTCTTCAACTTTTTAAAAACTACTAATTCAGACTTCTTTTCCTGCAAAAAACAAAAAACCTGTTAACAGGTTTTTTGTTTAAATTCACAATGGTTATCTCTTTTTAAGAAAAACTATGAAGCTTCACCCTTCTTATCCTCTTCAGATTTTTCTTCGTTCTCCTGATCATCTGGTGTAATACCAATATTAGAGAAATATTCTGGAAAAAAGCTGGTATTATTTAGTAGGTATTGATCTCTTCTAAATTGCTCATCAAATTTTAGTGCTTCACCGGCATCCATATCAAGGCGATCCCTCGCTTCTACAAAAGCTGAATCCGTTGAAGTAATATTGTTATTATCGCAACGGTTCCAGACTGTTTCGATAGTATTTGTAAATCGATTAATCACTGTATAATAGATATTTTCTGGAGCCAAAAATGTGTTAAAAATAGTCATAAATACCGAGAATAATATACCTGCAATTGAAGTATTCATGGCAAATGATATTTTACTTAGAAAATTATCCATAACAGCTTTACTTGCTAATGAATCAGTGACATCCATTCCACCAAGGGTTGGTAAACCTTCCATGATTCCTAAAAAGGTACCGAATATACCACCAATGACAAATAATCCAGGAAGGGTATTTAGTACATTATTTAGCATATTAATGGGAATATAGCCAAATAATCTGCCAAATATTGGATTATGCTCAAATACCGCTTTTGATATTTCAAGAAACTTTGGATGATCTTGATATTTCTCCAGATATCGGGCTTGCCTTAGGAAGTCTAATATTACTCTAGCAGTTCCCTCTTGAACCATGAAAATGCGATCATTCAAAGTCATAATTTGATCAGGATGCCTACGCCCATAGCGCCTTCTCAGCTCAAATATTTCATGATAAGTTTTTTGAAGTGTATTTTTTGCAATTGAAAAAAAAGATACTTCTTCATCTAAATTCAAATGAGAAAGGCTTCTAAATGCTCTCTTCTCGAATTCTTTAACAAACCAATTTTGCCTTTTTACGGTATTATAAACTAGAAGTCTAAAAATAATAGCAATGACAAACCCTAACCCCATTAGCAATATAAGATTGTTCGCTAAAAAGGAAATCACCAAATACATTGAACCGAATGCTTGATTATCCATTATCTCTCCACCTAATCCTTTAGATTAAATCTAATAATTACTTTCTGGGCACTATTACAATCAAATTTCTTACAAAAGCTTTTCATATCCATTTGGGTATCCTCTTTACCCTCGATGGCCTGTGTAAAGAAACTTCTTCCAGTCACCTTAACTAAAGGCAAGAGCTTTGATTGGTAAACAAAATTCATTTTGTTGGTATCAAAAATATGCTGAAATATTGCTCTAGCCCTTTTATAACTAAGATCAAGGTTATAATCTATAGCCCTTCGATCCGAAGGTTCTAAACTATTAGGGTCAACGACACGGTTTTTATAAGTGGGCGATGCGAATCCAACAATTTCAACAGCATTAATATGTTTTGAAATTGCTACATCTTCAAATAGTGAAGTCGCATATATTGGGACAGCACGGTCAAGCGTATTTCTCATGCCTGGTTTAAGAAAGAATTTACCTGTATCGAAATATTCGTTACCAAAATTTAAAATCAAATCGCCTGTATTTGGATTTATATCAACATCCAACCCAGAATCCCTAAAGCTTTGCATGATTTTTTTACTAATATTTTTGCGCCGATCTGCTTTTTCTTTTGCAGCTGCTAGAGCATTACGCATCGCCTCTGCTTCTTGTTCACCCTCTTTAAGCTTTTGTTGCAATGTACTAGCTTGATTTTGTGCCGATTGAAGTTGATTTGAAAGATTTGAATTTTTTTCAGCTAAAGATTCTTGTTGTCCTTTAAGCTTAGATAGCTCGGAATCTCTGCTCTGTAATTCGTTTTCTAATCCACTTAATTTATTGTTGAATTTCGAGTTTTCTGCTTCTATTTTTTCCCGATAAGCTTTTTCTGCGGCCAACTTGTCTTGTGCAGAAAGCCTTGCAGCTTTAATTTTAGCGAGATGCTGTTGTTTTTCTTGCTCCATTTTTTCTTGATGTTTCCGCTTTAACTCATTAATTCTTTTTTCAGCTTCCTTTGAAGCTCCTTCAGCTTCTGCTAATAGAATTTTGTTCTGTTTTGCTTGTTCACTAATAGTTTTTTGGGCTGATTCAAGCTCAGCAGTCCTTTTTTGCAGATCCATTTGCTTTTCTTCATACTCATTCTGCAACTTCTTTAGTTTTTGATCATTTTCTGCTATCAGTGTATTAATGCGGCTTTGATTTTCACGAGTAATATTTTCGATTTTTTTCTTAGCTGATAAAGTTAAAGCAGCAAGCTCTTTTTTGTATCTAACTTCTTGCTGTGATGCTTTTTGCTTAATCGCCTTTTCTCTTTCAGCAGTTCTCTTTAATTTACTAGTAGTTTCTTTCAACTCGTTGCCTGTTAACTTTAACTCTCTTTGTTTTTTCCTTAGAGAGAATTCTAGTGCGTTGAGGTCCTGCATTCTTTTTGATAATCGTTTTTCTCTTTCTTTAATATCCTTAGCCGAGTTCATATTAGCAGTTATCAAGTTTTTAATAGTTTTTTGATAACGATTAAGTTCAACTTGTTTTTTCTGTTCTTTTTCTAGAGTCTCTTGCAGTTCTTTTTGCTTTTGTTGACTTGTATTGTCTAATAAGTCCAATTGAGCCATAACATTTTCATAGAGCTTTTTTTCTTTCTCATTGGCTTGTTGATCTAAGTAATTCTTAGAAATTCTATCATATATTTTCATCTGACTTTCCAGCTCTCGCTGCTTAGCCATAAGTTCGCTTTGTTTTAGATTCGCAGAATGTGATACAGTGCCTGTTCTAAAGCTAGCAACGACATACAAAAGTAGAAAAAGAAATGAAAGCGCCATAAAGAGATCGCTATATGAAGTCCAGTGACTTCCGCCTTCACCATGCTGTTGCTTAATCCTCTCATAATCGAGATTCATAAAATTTCCCTCACAGGTAACAAATGATACGCTGTCTTCGGAAAAGTTTCATGATAATTTAGGCAAAACCATATTTCCCTGGGATGGTGAGAATATATTTAAAAAAATCATAGCCTTATCTTTTAAGAATCAATTTTATTATATATACTTGTAGCCAGTCGTTATTCCTTTATTTCTTACATACTGAAGCCATTATATAAAAATCTATTCTTATCATTTCTTTGACTGATATTAAGATCCACGATCTGCAAATTGCCCTTCCCTGTCTGCTGGAGCGATATTCTGTCAAAATATTTGTAAACGGCCTTCATAGAGTTTTTGATCTAAATATTCAATTAGAATCACTTCTATATATCCAGTAGTTTCGCAACAAATATCTTCCTAACTTGGATTAACCTTGTGTCCTCCCATATCCCAGCTTTACTCTGATCCCCCCGCTTTTTACCATCAAAAGGTGGTCCATACACCAAAAACATCCACCACCAAAAGTAGCTTTAAAACTATCCATGTTTTTCCTTTAATTTAATATTTACCACGAAATATAGTTTTCCATTGTTCTAAAATTATTAACACATTTCCTTTTTTAAACTTGACGGATAATAATTGCTAGGCAATTATTTTACGTCTTGTACCTTTAACCGACATGTTAGAAATCAGCTTAACAATTAGAGAAGTATTATGAGGACTATTATCACCGCCTTACTACTGCTAATACCGAGCAATTTCTTGATCGCACAGGATCAAACCCATCTCCAAAAAGCTGTGGAACTTATCGATCACGTCAATCAGCTCTATTTCAAAAAATCCTCCCATGCCGTAATGAATTTAAGAATTAAAAGGCCTACATTTGAGAGAAACCTTACTCTAGAATGGTTCTCACGTGGTTTTTATAATATTTTTTTGAAAATATTAGCACCATCGGAACAAGAGGGAAAAAGTATATTAAAAGCGGGAAAGGAATTGTTCTTTTATGAGCCCAAGGAGGAGCGTGTCATTCATATCTCGCAAACTGGGGCTTTACGACGATTTTTACTTTCTGAATTCTCCAGGGATGATTTCTTAAGTGTCAATAAATTGTCTGAAGAATATCATCTAAATTTAGTAGAGCAAGAACTTATATGGATACTTACTCTTACACCTAAAATGATTACGCCGATTGTTTGGGATAAGATCGTTTACCGCATTAGTAAAGATGAAGAGCTACCAGTAAGTAAGACCTATTTCAACGAGAAGGGAGCTAAAGCCAAAGAATTGCTATACAAAAAAATCAAAAACTTTGGGGAGTTTAGACTTCCTTCAGTGCTAGAGATGCATTCCTTCATACACCCTGGCTTTGTTTCCCGATTAGAGTATACAACACTTGAATTTAATATCCCGGTACTACCTCATCTTTTCACCATGAAAAACTTAAAGAACCTCATTGAATACGACATGGAGCCTTAAAAAGACTACCAGCTACCAGTGTTCCCCATTGAATGCCATGGTTCTTGAGGTTCTAAGGCATCTCCTTGCTGTAGCAACTCAATCGATATGCAATCAGGAGACTTAACAAAGGCCATTCTACCATCTCGTGGCGGTCGTAGAATAGTAGTACCAGCATCAACTAGCTTCTGACAGGTATCGTAAATATTGCTAACAGAAAAAGCTAAGTGACCGAAATTACGAGCGTCACCATAAGTTTCGGGAGTATCCCAGTTGTAGGTTAATTCAATCTCTGGCTCTCCAGGTGCTGTGGCTAGGTAAATCAATGTAAACCGACCAGCTTCTGATTCATGACGACGCGTTTCCACTAGGCCAAGCTGTCCACAATAAAACTGTAAAGATTCCTCAATGCTTCTCACTCGAACCATGGCATGTAAGTATTTCAAGAAAACCTCCTTTATCTTTACTGTATAGCTACCACATGACTTACAGAATTTTAAAGCTTTTTAGATTCAGTTAGCTTTGCCAAATATCTTCTAAGCTAAAGTCACCCAGTTGACTCAATATATATTTCACGGGATTTGGTTTTTTGGGAGTCTTCCGCAATTTCATGCCCGCTTCGGGGGGTGTACGGTCCCCTTTTTGTCGATTACAGGGCTCACAGCTGCAAACTGTATTCTCCCAGGTATTCTTGCCCCCTCGGGATTGAGGAACAATATGGTCTAAAGTTGCGGTTTTTGAATTAAGATAGTCATTACAGTATTGGCAAAAAAACTCATCTCGTTTGAATACATTGATTCGAGAGTAAGGGACGGACTGGCTGATATTTCTCAAGACACTGATATAACGTTTGAGCCGAATAACCTTAGGTCTGGCGAAAGAGCGGGTTACAGAACGAATTTTTGAGCCATACGACGATATCATCTCGGCTTTCTCATTCATCACCAAAACCACAGCCCGCTGCCAGGTTACGATTTTAATAGGTTCATAGCCGGCATTCAGAACCAAAGTTCTCATCAATGCTGTCTCCCCTTTTTTCCCAATTATATCCATAGACTGAAAGGGATGAAAACTAAAAAAGGATAAAGCTTTCTTTATGCCACAGAATCTTAGAATTATTACTCAAGATAACAATCAGGTGGAAAGCGCGAAGCCTTCTGGAATGAAGGGTGTACCCTGCTGTTAATATACATAAATATTGCTGTATATCTATGTTTTTGGGAATATTTCTTAGCAAAAATATAAAAAACCAATTTATTATTAAGGTAACAATCAAATTATACGATAGGACAAGTGAAGATAACTGTACCAAGGAGCATTTTTTAATGACATACGAAGTGCATCTCGATAAGCCACTCCCCGAATTTGTAAAAAATACCCTAAAAATTCTTAAAGTTGAAGAATCTGAGGGAGAGAATTATATTTATCAGATCGATTTCAGATCGCATTTGGAGCATGAAGAATTTTGTGAAATAGTCTACTCAATACTAGACATCAATGGATCTGAGGAGGCTGCCTAGGCGGTAGAAATGGCCCTGTTTTAAGCCGTCGCCTCTCCGATAAATTATTAGGTAGGAAATATGGAGACGGCCTTGAAAAAAATTTTAATCATTATCGCTAGTATTCATCTATCACATTGCACCAAACCGAAACATGCTGACGACTCAGCAACTGTACTACGTGATATTTATCACAGGACATCAACAGAGATTAATCACCTAAATGAAATTCTAGCTTTTGCTGTGGGCCTTAAGGCGTCAGATAGTAGTTCTGGAGAGTTAGTGGGTATCCATCATTCTGGGAAAATATCTTCTATTGATATTAATAACTGCTCCCCTTGCATCATCGAGAATATTCTACCGAGCCCCGATGGATTGATCCTAAAAGGTAAGTTGTCTATTATTAACGCAAATAACAACCTAGAGCAATCAAGCTTAGCTTTTTGGAATTACAAAGAAATACAGCCGATCTTTAATAAGCCTGTGTCAAAACTGCGTTATAAAAAGGGGCTTCTGACCTTTGAGTCATCCCATGAAAATCTACTGTATATAACTGATTTAGAAGGAAGATCCATCTCCACTGTAAATTTAAACTCCTGGATAGACTTTACTCTGCAAGGTGATCAAAAAGTACTTATTTCAAATTCCGACCCATGGCCCAAATCTGAAGATGATTACTTTTTTATCGAAAATGGTGATCAATTACTTGGTAGTAGCCGGTTTATGATCGATACTAAGTATGAAGAAAAGAGGCTTACTGAGGATTTATGCCATGATGGTCAGTATTTTTGGAAGGCTTTTTCTGCTCATGGAGAGGGATATACACGCAGTATTGTTCCAGCTCCTTTTGCACCTGGGGCAATAAGCCATCAGGATGAATCCCATATTTTTGTTACAAGCCAAGATAGACAAGCAGCAAGGGCTATTTCGTTATATGCCCAAATCCCTCTCATTAACAGAAACTATTTTAGCTTTTATGAACTGGATCATGACAATCATCTAGTTTTTGATGGTTTTAACCTTATTCAGGAGAATCCCAATCACAAGAACTATTTGCTACCTTACAGCCTTATTAGCTATGATTTTTTTGATCTCGATTACATTTCCAAAATCTTCTACCGTAAGCAAGGGTTTTCTCAAATAATGGGAATCACTAAAGATGGTTATCTTACCCCGATTGACCCTAAATCTGGTGCCATTGATTATAAACATAAGAAAAAGATCAGTTATTCTCAAATAGAGCCCCTGCAGTTGATTCGTTTGGATGGTAAAATAAAGGGTTTGAATACAAAATCATTCGAATTGATAGAAATTATACCTGAAGCAAAATCTTACTCTGCAAAGATTGTAAAAAAATTCGACGAAATTTCCCAACTAGAGGAAGTTTTCCAACATCAAAATCATATGATTGTCTTTGCAAATAAAAAATTATATAAACTTAATTCACATTATAATCTTAAACAGCTCAATAGTAACAACTGTTCTGTCATAGCAGCAAACAAAGATTCCGACATTAAAATTATTACCATTGAAAAATGTTTTGATAGTCATATTATAGCTAAGTATCAATTTGTCCTAGATGAAGTTATCAGAACAGAATCCAGTATCACACCTAAGATATCAGATTTTATCAAGCAAAATCATGGTGAAAGATTTACGATCCAAAATTTTGAAAGCGGTTATAAGATTAATAGTTATGAAAATAAAAATTGTAGGTTTTCCAGCATTATTGCCTCAAAGACAGAAGATTTTTCCCCTATTCTTGAAGGACCCAAGTTTCAAGATATACTCGGATCTTATTTTAAGAAACAAAACGGAGAGATTATAAGTATTCACAGTATAGGTAATGATAAGATCTTATTATCTGGAAAAACAGCGTATGGTTATCAAAATGTAATATTTTTCAAAGATCGCAGCCTTGAGATCCATATTCCTCAATGGGACCAAATAGCTGTTTCTGAGCTACTATCCCTTAGCGATAAAGATGTGATTCTTTCCGGCACTAAGAAAGGAGAACCAACAATTCTATTGGTCAATATCAATACTATGAATACTATTGAAATTTATAATGGCAATGAATTCTTCATAAGAAAGCTAACGCGACCTAATATTAATGACGATGGGCTGTCTCTACCAATTGAGTCGCTAAGTAATTAAAGCAAGTCTGAAAATATAACGAACAAAAACAGTAATGAACCAGTATTTCTCATTCAAATAAAGGACCTATTAAGGAAATAACTACTGGTAACAAAATGCATATATATAGCAAACTCTTAAGTTTAATTTCAGAATGATAGGAAACTGTCTCAGATCTATCATTCAATAGAGTTTTATTCTTCATAAAGTCTACTCCCTAGATTTTCTTGACTAATTTGGTACATATCTCTTCGGTAAATTACAATCAAACTCTAACGGAGTATATTATGATAATATAATTACAAATTTAGCATATTTATTTTCCTATGTAAGGTTTAATTTATGCTGCATCTGTAAAATAATGAAGTGAAGAACGGCCTATTTTTTTTGCTTCATTTTTATCAATAGCAAAAAAAGCAGCCACTTCTGTCTTTGCATTGGGTTTTACATTAAAAACAACGAGATCAGCTCCTTCTACAATCATAAATAGCCCGCGGCCAGCTCCCCCTTTTTTGATATCCAGCGTTCCGGCTTTTTCGCTATAGCAACTCTGTAAGTATCTAAATACTGTAGCTTTACTAATTGAGCCGAATGGATCTTGGGCGGCAATACCTATATATGAGCCATCGCAGGCATAGCAAAATGTTCCTTGTTCGTTCTCCTTCAATTTTACTGCAATTCGACGATCCAAACGGTTATAAACAGATTTACCATTTCGATCTATAGGAGCATCATAGATAGCATTAAGAAGCAACTCTTCTGCAACCATAGTAACTCTACTTATGAGACCTTTTGTAAGGCCTAACTGTTTAAAATAGTTTTTCATCGTCTGCAAAACTTGAATACGATGATCACTTCCAAGAATTTGTGCACTTTCGACTTTTGTTCCTGACTCCAAATATTTTTCTAAACCAAAGATATCTCCTGTTGTAATTTTTCTGATGGTACTTAGGACACCTTTGACTGAAAATTTATAATCGAGTTGGCTTAAAGAGACTATATTTTGAATATAGGGATAGGGAGCTAACAGAGGAATATATTCAGCAGGATTATCGAATGTTAGGAATACAATTTTTGTTTTTGGATTTCGATCTCTAGCTATTGCTGCAAGATTAATCATTTCTTTATCTACTATGACCATATCATAGTTATTTTGATATATAAGCTCCCTACCTCTTTCATATTCAAGTGTAGAGTCAAGCTTTGCCCCTGTGCTGCTTAATGCCATTCGTGTGACTCTTTGCGATTTTGAATTTACCGTGCAAAATAGTATATTTAAATTAGTAAGATCAAGACCAGATGCTTCTATATTTGTATGAATTTCACGTAGGTCACTTTTCAGGCTCCCAATGAGACTTTGATGAAAATTTAAAATCTTGTGATGAACATTGGCAATAATGGCTTCTTGGATAGGATCGACAAGCTCATGATTTCTTTGGTTTTTTTGCAAAAATTCGCTACTCAATTTATTATCAAGAGTATAACCTAGCAGGGAGTCATAGGAGTTAATGATTTTTTCTACCACGTCCTCTAGTGTGACAACACCATGAAGAATTCCACTTTCATCCACCACAGGGAGGCAATCAAACTCATGATTAATGAAAATTTGCAGTGCTGCTTCAAGAGTACATTTAGGAGTAACTGTTACTGGGTTAGGTGTCATCATATTCAATACCCTAAAGTATGAATCTACCTGACGTTTCTTGAGTAAGATATGATAAACTAAGTCATGTTTTGTTACGATTCCGACTAATCGAGTCTTTTCTACTACTAAAACACAGTTAGCTCCCCCTTCAGATATCTTGCTTAGCAATTCAGCTACTGGGGTTTCAGGTTCTACACACTGGTCTTGAAAGCGATTTTTACGAAACTCTAGTAGCCACTTAATGTCCATTGAATTCCTCGTATACTTAACCCTGTGGAGTAAATTCGCCATTTTGCCAGCACGTACCTTCTGATGTTGAATGAGCAGAAGATAGATTACAATATCTTTTACTTACCCATGTCTGCTTAGTAACTTTTAGGTCTATATCAAATGAGAATTCCGAGGATAGTGCCAAATATCCATCAACCAGAATTTCACGAGATCCGGATACTTCCTCTTCGTTACTCGTGATTTCGGAACTAGTTTGCCTACTTGGCTCAAAGGCAAGTAAATAAAACACAAGCCCAGCTACCCTGGGAGCTATTTTCATAGGCACCTCCTCTCTTCTTTTCGTAAGAAAGGAAAAATGCTTTACGTATGGAATTAAAATTTTGGCTATTTATTGCTGTCAAAATAATTCAAACACTCCACTCATCCAAATGAGCTAACTAATTGAGTATCATTTTCATTTCAACTTCCTCTTAATGAACTGTGATCCAAACACTTTGCCATCACCTAAAAAAATTAAACAAAATACTTGGCCAATTAACCAGCTATAACATACTGTATTATTTGATGAAATATACTCTATTTAAGATATTGCCAACTAGATCCGATAAATCACTTAGGAATTTCAAAGATAAGGGGACTGTTTAATGAAGAAAGTATTGCTAATTTATGATCAGGAATCTTCTGCCCAAGCTCATAGCAGGAGTCTTTATTACCGCGGTGTATATCCCATGGTAAGTAACGATTTAGAGGATGCATACAAACTGACATGTTATGGCCGGTATGATCTAGTGGTGTTAGACTTTCTTGATAATGAAAAGAAGATGACACAGGCTATTGAGCGCTTCAATGAGAGAAATGTGAAGATTATCGCTTTAATGTCAGATTATACAGAAGAAAAGGCACAGTTATATCGAAACTTAGGTGCTGATGAAGTCATTGCCAAACCTATGCATGCCCGTGAATTCATGACCCACATTTGCCAACGCCTTCAAGTTGGAAAGGAAGCCCAGTTTACTGGTGAATTCGCTTGGGGGTACTAATCTCATATATTATTGAGATTTTGGTGATCATTGGAAGGACAGGAGATAAAAATCAACCAATAGAATACGAAAAGCTGTTTCCTTTAGAATTAGAGACTCATACAAATTAAATGCAACTCACAATAGTATACGAAACGAAGCTCTGCCCCTTATGGGGTGGCTAGAGCTGGTAACCTTCTCTAGTCATATTCATCATGTAGATTACTCATATGACTACGTGTCAGTATGTCTATGAATTTATCTGGATTTTTTTCTTGCATCATAAAAAAAACTAATGCAGTATCTTCCTCACTTCTTCTGGGGGTATAGCTCAGTTGGTAGAGCATCAGATTTGCATTCTGAGGGTCAGCGGTTCGACTCCGCTTACCTCCACCATTTAGGGCTTAAGCCTTGAAGATGATTAAAGAATTTTTTACTTGGTACGTGATTTATTACGTGATTCTAAAAAGACAATGATTTCAACAGTTTGCTAGACCCGGTGAAATTAGAGCTTAGAAACCAAGAAAAAATATCCCAAGAAGACCTCGGTAAGAACTTAAAAACTTACCGGGGTTTCTTTTTTTGCGTCACCTAAATTTTGAAAAAGACCGTAAACTTGTTGCGGTGTATCGTTGCCGTTTAGGATTGCGATTTTAGCGTAGTGCTTAGTTTGCCTTTCGCTAATGTGACCTAGAACGTTTTGGATTTTAGCTAGATCCCCTGTGACCTTAAGGGCCAGTGTTGCAAACGTATGCCGACAAATGTGAGTTCCAGAAAATTTGATTCCCGCCTTCTCCATAGATCCAGAAAAAGCCTTATACAAAGTTGAGTAATGTAGCGCCTCACCCGTATCGCGTTCAAAAATGAAATGGCGATGCTTACTTTTTACCTTCATTTCCAAAAGCATTTTCCTAAGACCTTCAGGCATTGCTATGGTTCTTAGGGACTGAGTGTTTTTAGCTTCGCCCTCATCTTGAAGGTAGGGCCGCTTAGTCTTTTGTTCCCATGAAAGAGTCCGATCGATAGTAATGGTGCTATTATCAAAATCGATACATGGCGACCAACGCAAACCGCAAGCCTCACCCAAACGAAAACCTGTTCCAACCATTAGATGGGCTAGTTTTTGATAGATTGGATTTTTCATTGTTTCCAGAACCTCTAGCCATCTTTTAACGTCTTCAACGTTCATGTAGAACTCGTTAGTCTTTCCTCTGTAGCTAACCTTGCCAGGAATCTTAGTCCTTTTCTTATGGCGGCGAAGAAAGGGAACAACATAGCCATTCTCCTTATTCTCTCGATACCAATTAAGCAAAGTTTTAAACAAAGCCAGCTCGTATAGAAATGAAGTTCTTTTATACGATTTAACGCAATCATGATCGTGAAGCCACTCAAACCAATGATCAATAGCCATTGCATTGATGTTTGTTACAGGCAGGACTACCTTAAAACCCTCGATGAAAAGTTTTTAAATTTAAAAGAGGGAATCGAGCCAACAAGGTTCATTTTAAAAGGTGAGCTTGATTGGCAAGGTTCGAAAGCCTTAATGGATTCTCAGCTTGAAATCAAAGGAAAAGAGGCATCCTTTAAAATGGGATCTATCCTTGATGAGGTGCGCTACTCCCTTATTGATATCGAAAACGGCCAAGGTCTCGAATATAAATGCGGCGAAGATGGCTATACTAGCCAGGATCTTATCGCAGCCCTTCATGCGGTAGGTATTGTAATGGAACTATGGACCGCTCTTAAGCACCTTAGAAAAGATCTTAAAAAGGAAGAAGAAACAAGAAAAAAGTAATGGCTCTTTTGGAGCTTTCCTTTGCGGATACCACAGAGCTAGCAAGGCAAGGGCGATCATTTAACTGTGTAAACTGCCCCCTAGGAATCCAAAAGGTAAGGCGATGCCACGAGAACAGAATGGACTTTACAAGAAAAGATGGAAGTATCTGGCCTATGCAGATCCAAAAAGGAGGCAGCTACTTTGGTTTTTGTCCAGCTAAAGCTGGTTGGGAGTCATCTACTGTGAAGCTCTATAGAACTCTCGTTGTAGCTTGCGAGCAAAAAAGTCTACTCATCGATGGTGGGATCAACAATCAGCCATCTTGGTTTATCGATTATCTATCTTGGTTTGCACCGCTTTATGACTCCCTAAAATTTAGTTCTAGGATTCTCCCCATAGTCTCAGGATTAGTCAGAAATGGCACTCGATCAAAACACGCTTAGCGTTGTTATAAAATTGCAAACTAAAGGTGTTGCTCAAAATGCTATCCGAGCGGGAAAGTCATTTGACAACCTGCGTCTTAATGTCATCTCTCTGAATCAAGCCCTTGAACTATTGGGCCGGGTACAGGCTAGCCTTGTCAAAGCCTTTGATCTAACTATTGCCAAGGCATCAAGGCTAGAGACTGGTATTGCTGAAATTACAACTCTTCTTGATGGTACAACCAATCTAGGAATGCAATTAACTGAGGATGTGCTTTCCTTACAGGATGCCTATGGAACTGATCAGATCGAGCTAGCAAAGTCGTTCTATAACGCTATCTCATCGGGTGCAGTAGGAGCCTCAAACGCCCATAGCCTCCTTGATGCTTCTAGCAAGTTGGCCGTTGGCGGTGTCACCGATCTTCAAAATGCTACCTCTGGTCTTACTTCCATTATGAACTCCTATGAGATGGAGGTAGGTCAAGCCAGCTCAATTAGTGATACCTTATTTCTTGGTATGAAAGCCGGTGTTACTACTATCGGAGAGCTATCAAGGGAG
>JBNKNM010000065.1:0-25819 GCA_050293845.1 Pseudobacteriovorax sp.
CTTCGGAATATCATTAATAGAGCCGATGTAAATAAGTTCACTAGAGTTCATAAACCAACCTCTATTTTTCCTATTTTAAATTCTTCTGAGTGATACTGAGACTGGGGAAGTTTTTGCCAGGGATCTGTTTGATTTTCGTCTTGAGAATCGGCAAACCGAGCATAGAGTTCTCGCCGGCGGTCAGGATTGGATACAATTTGTTCTTTCACATATGCGAGACCGACCTTTTCAATCCAATGGGATGTGCGATCTAGATAGCGAGCTTCTTCCCTATATAACTGAAGGAAAGCACATGTGTACTCCATAACCTCTTGGGAAGTCGAAACCTTACATAAAAAGTCTGAAACTCTGACTTTAGCTCCCCCATTTCCTCCCACGTAAAGTTCCCAACCTGATTCAACAGCAACAACCCCTAGGTCTTTAATAGTCGATTCCGCACAATTCCGTGGGCAACCTGAAACAGCCAGCTTAACTTTATGGGGTGTCCAAGACCCCCATAGGGCTTTTTCTAGCTCAATACCCATAGAGGTTGAGTCTTGCGTTCCGAAACGGCACCATTCAGAACCCACACATGTTTTAACTGTTCTTACAGACTTTCCGTAGGCATGACCTGATACCATACCAGCTTTATTCAACCTTTTCCAAACTGCGGGTAAGTCTTCTTTTTTAACTCCTAGTAAATCAACCCTCTGGCCTCCGGTCATTTTAATTGTAGGGATATTAAACTCTTCAGCCACATCAGCAATAGCTCTTAGTTCTTTAATACTAGTCATACCACCGAACATTCTTGGTACCACAGAATAGGTTCCATCCTTTTGAATATTGGCATGAACCCGTTCATTAACGAACCTTGATCGCCTATCGTCTTGGTATCCTTTTGGATTGGCACATAGAAGGTAATAATTGAGAGCGGGACGACAACGATGACATCCATCAGTGGTCTTCCAATCTAGGGCTACCATGACATCACTAATCGTGGCAAACTTTCTGACCTGAATATGATTGCGAATATCTTCATGGCTTTTGTCGGTACAGGCGCAAATTCCAATTTTTTCCGGCTCATTGGAATCACCATTTTTTTCCTGTAGACCTGCAAGCAGGGATTGGACTGTATCTGCGCAGGTACCACAGCCAGTACAGGCCTTTGTAAACAGTTTCACCTCCGCAAAACTTTTTAAGTTTCGGTTAGCTACGGCCTCCATGATGGTTCCCTTACTAACACCATTGCAACCACATATCTCAAAGTCATCAGACATGGCTGCAATACTATATTCTGGGCTCGCTATCCCGCTAACAGGACCAAAGAGGAGCTGGTCCCGCAAGGAGCTAATATCTGTCTTGTCTTCAAGGAGTTGCGTATACCAATTGGAGTGCTGTGTATTTCCTAGCAGCACCACACCTTCCACATAGTTCTGATGTAGGATAATTTTTCGGTAGATTCCCAATTTTACATCTTGATAAACTAATTCTTCATCATCGTCGGCATCGCCACTGACTTTGCCTTGAGAATAAAGATCAATGCCACTTACTTTTAACTTTACCGGTATATCGCGAATAGAAAAAAAGCGCTTCTGAGATTGATTCTTTACCGCTAAATTTCTAGCAAAAACATCGGCCATTTCAAAAAGAGGAGATACGAGTCCGAAGGTTTTTTCATGGAACTCAACACATTCCCCAATCGCCCAAAAATTTTCAAGATTAGTTTCCATAAATTCATTGGTGATAATACCTCGATTTACCTTTAAACCGACTTTCTTAGCCAGTTCAATTCTAGGTCTTATACCTACTGCCATGACTACAATATCGCATTCAAGAGAACTACCATCCGCAAAAGTTATTCCCGTAACTTTTTCATTTTTTTCATGCAATATCTCTTTAGTAGATTTTGCAGTAAGAATACGCAGCCCTTTTTTAACTAATTGAGCTTCAAGCAACTTGCCAGCTTGATAATCCAACTGTCTTTCCATAAGGTGGTCCATAAGGTGAATCACGGTCACCTCCATTCCTCTTTGCATCAGACCATATGCAGCCTCCAGTCCTAATAACCCTCCGCCAATGACAATAGCTCTTTTAAGTTCGTGGCTGGCGGCCACCATTTTCTCAACATCGTCAATATCACGAAAGGTAATGACTTGGGGTAGACCTGACCCTGGAACTGGAATTTTAATGGGGGACGAACCAGTAGCAAACAATACATGATCAAAGCTGATCCTTTTCGTATCTGCTGTAATGAGAGTTTGATCAGACAAATCAATATCGACCACTGTGACACCTCTCAATAGATTTACTCCATTAGATTGGTACCATTCATGATCGTGGGTTACGATATCCTCTATACTCTTTTCACCTGCTAACAGAGAAGATAATAGAATACGATTGTAAGCGTCGTGGGTTTCCTCGCTAAGAATTGTAATATTAAACATATCGGGACAATATCTTTTTACCTTCTCAGCAGCCTTAATCCCTGCCATCCCATTCCCAATAATACACAAATTTTTTTTCATGAGTTCACCCCCCTTTACTACTTTTAGAAAAAACCATAGATGGCATCTTAGTATTTTTCAAGAATAGCTAAGCATCTCAGTACATTCAAAAATGTGACATTACGCAGCACAACATTCCCGAATGTAAGCTGCTAGGATTAGGTTTTCACAAGACATATCCCATGAATCCTGAAATCCTGTGACAGAACTAACAACGACACTAGCTGGAGGACCCATGATTAAGCATAAAGCTCAGTCGCTGAATCTCAGAGACTTGAAAACAGTACCGATGAGAACGTTTCATATCACCTGGTTTTCATTTTTTATGTGTTTTTTCGCTTGGTTCGGAGTAGCCCCATTGATGCCCATCATTCGTGATGAATTCGCCCTCAGCCGTGAGCAAATCGGAACGATCATCGTCGCGAGTGTTGCTGCAACCATCTTTATGAGGCTCTTTTTAGGGTATATATGCGATAGGATTGGACCTCGGTTGACCTATACTTGGTTATTAGCCCTTGGATCTATCCCTGTGATTGGCATTAGTTTTTCCAACAGTTACGAAAGTTTTCTGTTTTTTAGACTACTCATCGGATGTATTGGTGCTTCCTTTGTCATTACCCAATACCATACTAGTGTCATGTTCGCCCCTAATGTTGTGGGAACCGCCAATGCGACTTCAGCTGGTTGGGGGAACCTTGGCGGCGGTGTCACACAAATGGTCATGCCGCTGTTATTTTCTGGTATTGTTGCTTTAGGCGCAAGCCAGGCCTTAAGCTGGAGATTATCGATGGCAGTAACTGGTATCGCTCTGATAGGCTGCGCTCTACTTTATTTTTTCTTTACACAAGATTTTCCCGATGGAAATATTAAGGACATAAAAGAGCAAGGTCACCATGAAGTCGATACCCTTGATAAGCATTCGGGGGTTTGGGATGCTTTAGCCAACTATAGAATTTGGGTCCTATTCTTAGTATACGGTGCTTGCTTTGGTATCGAGCTCACTATAAATAATGTAGCTGCTTTATACTACACAGATCGCTTTCACTTGGACCTAAAAACAGCCGGATTGATTGCCGGGTTATTTGGGTTAATGAACATCTTCGCCCGTAGTCTTGGTGGTGTTTGGGCTGATCGATTCGGAAATAAAAATGGACTCCGCGGGCGTGTGAGGTTTTTATGTATCATGATAGCTTTTGAAGGCTTAGCCCTACTCTTATTCTCCAAAATGAATATATTGATACTGGCCATTGCTTCGATGATTCTTTTCAGTCTGTTTGTACAAATGGCTGAAGGAGCGACTTATTCAGTTGTTCCATTTGTTAATAGGAAACATCTCGGTTTGGTTTCTGGTATCGTAGGTGCTGGCGGCAATGTTGGTGCTGTTATTTTCGGTTTTTTCTTTCGTAACTCTGAATTAATGATGCAGGAGATATTTTCTATGCTAGGCCTTGTAGTTTTAGGCATTTCTGTTTTGGTCCCCTTCATTCGTTTCAGTACAGAAAAAGAACAACATGAAAAGAGCTTGCTTTCGCAAACCAAGATGGCCAGAAGCAATACCTAAAGCCTATAGATGTTAGGATGACCAGTTTTGTAAGATCACAGCGGCTGGAATAAAGCTATGAGCTGAAGTTCATTTTCGAATTCAGCTCAATGAATACGTCATCATAAACAAGATATATCACTCATGACCATTTAGCCTAGCCAGGAGCTGAGCATTTTCGTTTCAAAGTTTGGAGTCAGTACCCTCATCTGTGAAATTTGCATAAAGACTATATTTTTTAGCATGGTTTAGATATCGTAAGTTTGATTTGTAATATATAAACATATCGTTTTTGTTAGCCCCATATCTTAGAGCATTACTTGCTCACTCTTCTTTTGAATATCTAATAAAATCAGCCATATCAAATAAGTAACAGCATCCAAGTCCGCTTACACCAGCAGCTAAGCCCAGAAAAAAAATTCCTATCATCCATCTTTTTGAAAAATTTTTAGCATATCCTCCATTCATTTCACTGCGAACTTATGCTAGTTTCCACCCCAATCAAGTATATAGCAAAAAAACCACAGGAAGGTTGATCCATGAAACTGTTTGCAACATCATTTAGTGCCTTGCGACTTAAGAGAGCAGCTGCACTATTACTCAGCTTACTTTTCTTCTCTTCTGCATCCTATGCAAAAAAAATAGTAGTTGGTTTTTCTCAGATTGGTGCTGAGAGTGCCTGGCGCGTAGCCAACACTACGTCGATTATGTCAGAAGCGAAAAAACGACCTCATATTGAACTGAAGTTTTCAGATGCCCAGCAAAAACAAGAGAATCAAATTAAAGCCATTCGCTCCTTTATAGCTCAGGGCGTTGATGTGATCGCATTCTCACCTGTTGTCGAAAGTGGTTGGGAACCAGTACTTAAGGAAGCCAAGCGCGCCCGAATCCCGGTTATTTTAACTGATAGAGCTGTTAATGTTAGCCGAGACGATTTATGGGTCACTTTTATGGGTTCCGATTTTGTGGAAGAAGGTCGCAAAGCCGCACGGTGGTTAGTCAAAAATATTGGAGAGGAAGCTAATATTGTTGAACTTCAAGGAACTGTCGGCTCAGCCCCCGCTATCGACCGCAAAAATGGCTTTATGGAGGTTATTAAAAACTATCCTAAGCTAAAGATTATCCGTTCACAAAGCGGTGACTTCACACGATCCAAGGGTAAGGAAGTCATGGAAGCCTTCCTTAAAGCCGAAGGCAAAAGGGTAAACGTGCTTTACTCCCATAACGATGACATGGCTATTGGTGCGATTCAAGCCATTGAAGAATATGGCTTGAACCCTGGTAAAGATATCAAGATTATTTCCGTCGATGCTGTTAAAGGGGCATTTGAGGCCATGATTGCCGGTAAGCTAAACGTTACTGTGGAATGTAGCCCCCTACTTGGCCCGCAATTATTTGATGTTATTGAAGACATCATGGCAGGAAAACAAGTACCTAAAAGAATTACGACCAAGGAAGGTATCTTCCCTCAGGAAGTTGCGAAACAAGAAATTGGCAATCGACTCTACTAATTGCTTTTGAAGGAAACGAATGTGAGTGCAAAACAGGCTTTTCTCCAAATCAATAACCTTTACAAATCGTTTAAGGGGGTAAAGGCACTTGATAACGTTAGCTTTTCCTTGCAACACGGAGAAATCCATGCACTCCTGGGGGAAAACGGGGCAGGAAAATCGACCCTCATAAAGGTTTTGACCGGGATCTATCGTAAAGATCAAGGTGAGATCTTCCTTGAGGGTCGCCCTTTTATAGCGGAAACCCCTGGAAAAGCCGTTAAATCTGGCATTAGTACCGTCTATCAGGAAGTGGGCCTCATTCCTAACCTTTCTGTAGCTGAAAATATTTATCTCGGTCGCCAACCGACTCGCTTTGGCCATATCAACTGGCGGAAAATTAATCATGGCGCCAAAGAGGCCTTAAAGCTTTTCAATTTAGACATTGATGTGACCCAGCCTGTTGGCGATTACTCTTTGGCTATCCAACAGCTTGTAGCCATTACGCGCGCCCTACAATTTTCTGTAAAAATTTTGATTCTTGACGAACCGACCTCTAGTCTTGATGAGGCCGAAGTTAAGATGCTCTTCCAATCCATGTTAACCCTTAAAAGACAAGGAATTGCCATTGTCTTTGTCACCCATTTTTTGGATCAAATTTTTGCCATAAGCGACAGAATGACAATTCTTCGCAATGGGCAGCTGGTGGGAAGTTACCAAACCAGCGGTATGAGCAGGCTTGAACTAGTCAGCAAAATGCTAGGAAAGCCTCCAGTGGCACAAGAAGCTATCGCCATCACCCAGACTTCAGAGGATTCCCAAGAAGACGTTTACTTGTCTGCCCGAGGCATTGAACGATCTGGATCTGTTAAAGCTTTGGACATCGATATCAAAGAGGGTGAAATACTAGGTCTCGCTGGCTTATTGGGCTCGGGGCGTACAGAACTACTACGACTGATCTTCGGCATCGACCGCATCAGTCAGGGCCGTATTAAAGTTAAAGGCAAAGAAACTAATATCAACTCTCCTCGCAAGGCCATTGAAAAGTCTATGGCTTTCTGCCCTGAAGATCGTAAGGAAGAAGGCATTCTTCCGGATTTAAGTGTCAGGGAAAATATTATCCTTGCTCTGCAAGCACGCAAAGGAATTTTTCGCAAGCTCAAGCAAGCCACCCAGGATGAAATTGTCCACAAGCTTATGGTTGCGCTACAAATCAAAGCTGCCAGTCCCGAGCAAGCCCTGAAGTACCTTAGCGGTGGCAATCAGCAAAAGGTTATTATTGCTCGCTGGTTAGCAGCTAACCCCAAACTGCTTATTCTAGACGAACCCACACGCGGCATCGATATTGGTGCCAAAGCTGAAATTCAAAATATTTTAAAAAAGCTCAGCAGCGAAGGTATGGCGATTTTATTTGTATCCTCAGAATTAGACGAGGTGATCCATACCTGTGATCGTGTGGCGGTCATGCGAGATCGTAGTAAGGTTAAAGAGCTTTTAGGTGAGGAGATTACGGAACCTGCCATTTTAAATGCTATTGCCGGTAAACCCCTTGCTAAACAAGAAAATACATGGACAGCAAATGCTTAGTAAATTTAAATCCAAACCTTCAAGCGTCAGTATTTTTTGGCCACTAGTGGCATTTGCCCTCCTTTTGGCTTTCAATTGGTTTTTTACTCCGGGGTTCTTCCATATGGAGATGAGGGATGGTCACCTGTTTGGAATCCCCTTAGATATACTAAATCGCGGAGCACCTATCATATTGCTGTCCATCGGTATGACCCTAGTTTATGCCACGGGAGGGATCGATCTATCCGTTGGCGCCGTTATGGCAATTAGTGGTGCTCTTGCTGCCTATATTATTCGTCCGCAATACAGCAGCGGAGTTTTGGAATACCAACAAGATGTGAGTATGTTCTTGGTTCTGGCAATCCCTATGATAGCTTCTTTGCTGTGTGGCTTATGGAATGGAATATTGGTCGCTAAGGTTGGCGTACAACCGATTATTGCAACATTAATTTTGATGGTTACGGGACGGGGTATTGCGCAACTTATCACTAAAGGCAATATCATCGTTTTCGAGCACGAGTCTTTCAACTACCTAGGCAGCGGTTTTTTATTAGGCCTTCCCGTGCCAATTGTCATAGGGATCTTCTTACTGGTAATCACTTATTTACTGACCCGCAAAACAGCCCTTGGATTATTTATCGAAGCTGTAGGAGCGAATCCCATCGCTAGCCGTTTCATGGGATTAAAGTCTAGTTTAATCGTAACTCTTGTCTATGTATTTTCTGGTTTCTGTGCCGGCTTAGCTGGACTAGTGGTCTGTTCCGATATCAAAGCAGCCGACGCGAACAATGCTGGGCTCTTTTTTGAACTGGATGCTATCGCTGCTGTCATAATTGGTGGCACCTTATGGGGAGGACGCTTCACCCTAGCAGGATCGGTGCTGGGAGCTCTCATTATACAAACACTTACAACCACAATATTGGCGCAAGGTGTGGCCCCAGAAGTGACGTTAGTCTTTAAGGCAGCAGTAATACTGTCCGTTGCACTGATTCAGTCACCCAATATTAGGCAGGCCATCACATCAAAAATCTCAAGACCCAAAACAGGACTACAGTTACCATGAAAGCCTTAGCTATATCTCGCAAGTCAATACCTACATTTGCCAGTATTGGCGTATTTTTACTCATATCTCTCCTAGGTTCCATCATGTTTCCCGGTTTCTTTTCATTAAGGGTATTTATTAACCTTCTTACAGACAACGCCTTTGTGGGTGTCATCGCTATATCGATGACCTTTGTGATTATCTCGGGAGGCATTGACTTGTCTGTAGGTTCCGTCGTTGCTTTCTGTAGCGTCCTAGCAGCAAACTTGATGAAGCAGGGTTGGGACCCTTTATTAGTAGTTGGTTTTACAGTAGCTTTAGGGGCTTTATTTGGCACCATCATGGGGTGCTTTATTCAATTTTTCCAACTACCTGCTTTTCTTGTAACATTAACAGGAATGTTTTTAGCACGGGGAGGAGCATTTTTACTAAGCCTAAACTCAATCCCCATTCAAAATCCTGTTTTCGATAAAATAGTCGATTTTGTTATACCTCTTGGTTTCAGGTCATGGCTAACGGCAACCGCCATTTGCTTCATTGTGGTAGCCATCATCGGCATCTACATTTCTCGCTTCACTACATTAGGTCGCAATACTTATGCTATAGGAGGCAGTGAGGAATCCGCAAGCTTAATGGGACTCCCTGTAGCTAAAACTCGTATGCTTATTTACACGCTAAACAGCATGGTTTGCGCATTTGCTGGCATCGTATATGGCATCTATACCCTTTCAGGCTATCCCTTAGCCGGTGTCGGCTTGGAGCTTGATGTTATCGCAGCTGTTGTCATTGGCGGTACCTTATTAACAGGGGGGTCCGGCTATGTTGAAGGAACCATTTTTGGGGTATTGATCCTGGGCTTAATCCAAACAATCATCAATTTTCAAGGAAATCTTAGTTCATGGTGGGTTAAAATCGTGATTGGTTTCCTCTTATTTTTGTTTATTGTCCTACAAACCCTATTGTCAAATGCGAAAACAGAGGAAGTTCTATGCCAAACTGGAAAGAATTAAGAGACCGTGCTTATGAAGGTAACATGGAGCTATCACGAAAGAACATCGTCCTCTATACCTTCGGTAATGCCTCTGAAATAGACCGGGAATCAGCTTGCTTTGCCATAAAACCCAGCGGCGTTCCCTATGAAAGTCTCAAGCCTTCCGATATTGTCATCGTCGACCTTGAAGGACGCATCGTTGATGGTAGCTTAAGACCATCGTCCGATACTAAAACCCATGCTGTTTTATATAGGAACCTGCCTGACATTGGCGGTATCGTCCATACCCATTCGACCTATGCCACCGCCTGGGCGCAGGCCGGGCAAGCAATTCCTTGTTATGGTACCACCCATGCTGACTATGTGTTTGGTGAAGTACCTTGCACGGCTGTCATGTCGGACAAGCAAGTGGAACGCGACTACGAAGAGGAAACAGGCCAGCAAATATTGGAGACCGTATCTCTTTCTCAACCTTCCCAAAGCCCTATGATTTTGGTAGCAAGCCATGGACCTTTTGCTTGGGGTAAGAATGCAAAGGAAGCCGTCTATCATGCAGTTATGCTAGAGGAATTGGCTAAAATGGCTTGGATAACAAGGTCGCTTAATGCCGAGACGCCCCATCTCAAAAGCTCGATTCATAAAAAGCATTATCTACGTAAACATGGAAGTAATTCCTACTATGGTCAATCGGTGCAACAATGACTATAACCCAAGATAAATCATTTATTTTCCTGGATAACGTTTCTTCTCTTGGTATATCTGTTATCAGCTGTGGAGAGCTTTTAAAAATCAAACCTGAACATTATTTGAAAGAACGACAGATTGATTTTTTTGGCCTGTCCCATATCTATGAAGGTTCGGGTACCTTTAAAAGCCTTACAGGAGGTACTTATTCTGTAAATGCAGGGGATACGTTTATCTTATTTCCCGGAGAGCGACACTCGTACGGTCCGCCTGCTTCGGGCTATTGGAAAGAGATTTGGCTTTTCTTTAAGGGCAGCCTGATAGAACACCTTCATGATCAAGGTCATATGCAGCCACGACACCCTATTTTTCGCCCCCAAAACCCTGTAGTTATAAAGCGACTACTTGATAAGGTTATTGCTGCCGCTTGGAAAGACGATGACTATCAGAAAAAGAATATACCCGGATGGCTCTTTCAAACGCTCCATGAGTTGGTGAACTTTTCTGAAAATGTTCCCACTAAACCCCATGTATGTGTCATTCATAGTATCGTCAGTAATATTATCGCAGACCCTTCTAAACCAGTAGATTTTCGGAGCATCGCTACCGATTACGGGCTCAGCTACTCTCTCTTAAGAAAACGTTTTACAGAAATTACAGGTCACTCCCCCAATCGGTTTCTCAAGATGGAAAGGATTCGCCTAGCGAAAAGACTATTGGGGGAAGGAATGTCGGTTAAGATGACAGCTTCCAAAGTCGGTATCGAAGACCCCTATTATCTATCCAGGATATTCAGTCGTACCGTGGGCCTATCACCCAAAGATTATTCACAGTATGTCAAACAATGGAGTCAGGAAGCCAAAAAGAATCCCGACTCAGTTTCAAACGCACTAAAAGTTACAGGATTTAAAGATCATAGCTTAGAGAGTATTTAAAATATCTAGTTGTCCACTATGGGGAGAAATAAACTATGTCCCATTCAAATGTTTATGCCATTGGTGTTGATTATGGAACCAATGCTGTTCGTGCTATTATTGTAGATTGCTCCAATGGGCAAGAGATTAGCTCTGGAATCTTTTCGTATCCTAGTGGCCAAGAAGGGATCATTCTGGACAGTACTGATGTCCAGCTTGCCAGACAGCATCCACAAGACTATATTACAGGCCTAAAAAACAGCATTAAAGCAGCCCTAGATGATGCCACACAAGTAGCAGGTTTCTCAGCCGATGCCATCATTGGAATCGGTATTGATAGTACAGGCTCAACACCAATACCGGTCGATGCTGATAACCGCCCTCTAGCCTTAGACCCCAAGTGGAGCCAAAATCCTGCTGCAATGGCTTGGCTATGGAAAGACCATACGTCCCACCAAGAAGCTGAGGCCATCACCCGGCTCGCTAACGAACTGAGGCCCCAATACTTAAAAAAATATGGCAATGTTTATTCCTCAGAATGGTTTTGGGCTAAAATATGGCGGTGCTTAAAGGTAGCTCCAGATGTATTCACTGCTGCATACAGCTGGGTAGAACTCTGCGACTATATTCCTTCTCTTTTATGCGGTATTGACAACCCTCAGATGATAAAGCGCGGAATTTGTGCGGCTGGCCATAAAGCTATTTTTCATGAAGAGTGGGGCGGACTTCCCGATAAAGAGTTTTTATCCCAACTAGACCCCCAACTCGCTGCCTTGAGGGACAGATTATACACATCTAGCTATGATGCCAGTACTCCTGCAGGCTTGCTGTGTGAACCATGGGCTAAAGAGTTAAACCTCAAGCCACAAATCCCTATCGCCATAGGTGCATTCGATGCGCACTATGGGGCTATCGGTGCGGGAATCCAGTCGGGTACCCTAGTTAAAATAATTGGAACCTCGACCTGTGACTGCATGGTTGCTCCTATGGAAAAACCGCTAAAAGATATACCAGGAGTGTGTGGTACCGTACCTGGTTCGATTCTACCTGGCTACTACGGGATCGAAGCCGGACAATCAGCAGTCGGTGACATTTTTAAGTGGTTTGTGGAAGGAGTTTGCCACAGGGAACCTGAGTATCACCTTGAATTAACAGAGCAAGCTAAGCAATTGTATCCCGGACAATCAGGTTTGCTTGGCTTGGACTGGCACAATGGTAATCGTACCACCTTGGTGGATTCTCAGTTGACTGGGTTAATGTTGGGTCAAACCCTGCAAACCACCCCGGCCGAAATTTATCGTTCCCTTATCGAAAGCACAGCATTTGGGGCTCGCGCAATTATCGAAAGAATTAGTGACTATGGCGTTCCTATAGATCGAATAGTCTGCTGCGGTGGAATAGCTGAAAAAAACCCCCTTTTGATGCAAATCTATGCTGATGTAACCGGTTGCGTCATAGAAACGTCTCGCTCCAGCCAAACCTGTGCTCTCGGTTCAGCTATTGCAGTAGCAGTGAGCAGTGGTTATTACAAAACATTTCAAGCAGCTCAAGAAGCCATGACAAAGGTGAAGCCTCATTCGTACCTACCAGACTTAAATCGCAAGAAAGTTTACGACCAACTTTATGGCCTATACATAGCGCTTTACGAAGGATTTGGTGGCCAAAATCGCAGCACTGATCTTTCGAACCTTATGAAAGAACTCATTGCGATTAAAAATAACGTGGAAAGGCGGAACAAATGATGGCTCAAAAACCCAAAATAGGACTCCTTGGCATTATGCAGGAGTTATATGACAAAACTTATCCAGATATCACCACAAGACAGGAAGCTTATGCCAGGGAAGTAGGTAAGCAGCTGGAAGACGTCGCTGAAATCCATTTTCCTGGTGCGGCGCGCAATCGCAATGATATTGAAAAATACGTGAGGCTCTTCAATCATGAAAACCTAGACGGTATCATGATTGTTATGCTTACCTACGGACCCAGCCTTCGAACCATAAAAGCCTTCCAAGAAAACCATTTGCCGGTTCTTTTGGCTAATATTCAACCACTGCAGGTGGTGGGAGATGAGTGGGATATGTCCCACCTAACCTTTAATCAAGGTATCCATGGGGCTCAAGATACGGCAAATGCTCTTATTCGTAATGGAACTAAATTTTCAGTAGTAACTGACGATTTTAAATCTCCTTCTTTCAAAAATTATGTTTCTGATTGGGCCCATGCCGCCAAAGCTGTACAAACCCTAAAGTCAACTAAGGTTGCCATATTTGGTCAAATGCCGGGTATGGGCGATATTCTTAATGATAGTGCCACTTTTATGAGAACTATGGGCCCCCAGATTGATCATCTCAGTCTTGGTAAGGTACATAAATACATGGAAAGCATTAGCCAAGAACAAATCGATAAGGCCTTACAGGAGGACAACGCCAATTTCCAAATCGATCAAAACCTTACTGTTGAAAGTCACAGTTATGCTCTGCGTCTGCAATTAGCTATCGAGGCTGTTCTGAAAGAGGGAGACTATCGCACCTGGAGTATCTACTTTGATGCCATCGGCCATGATGGGCGATTCAAACAAATCCATATGCTGGCAGCATCAAACTTGATGGCAAAAGGTTATGGCTATGCTGCTGAAGGTGACGCAAATTGCGCAAGTTTAATGGCAGCAGGGTTTGCCATAGGACCCAACCCCCACTTTACTGAAATGTATGCTATGGATTTCGAGAGAGACTCAGCATTACAGAGTCATATGGGAGAAGGTAACTGGAAGGTGGCACGCAAAGATCGACCCGTGCGACTCATCGATCGCCCCTTAGGCATTGGCGGTCTCGATAATCCACCCACAGTATTATTTCAAGCTGAGCCAGGTCCAGCGACCTTAGTATCCTTAGTTACAGTTAAGGAAGGTGGGTATCGTCTGGTGGCCTCTCGTGGTAACATTCTTGACACTAAAGAAATGCCAAATGTTGAAATGCCTTACTTTCATTTCCGCCCCGAGAACGGTATTCGCTCATGCATGAACGGCTGGCTCCAGAATGGTGGTACTCATCATCAAGTCCTCCACTTGGGTGATAAAATACATTGCTGGCAGCTGTTTGCAGAACTTAAAGGTATTGAATTTGTCCAGGTATAAAGAAAAAACAAATATATCCTCAAGGATATGATGATTTTCGACAGGCAGCATCGTTTGCGACGGTGCGCTGCCTTTTGTCGTAAATTCGTTTTTGACTGACTATGAAGCACTTTTGATATGAGGGTAAGGCATGAAAATATTAGCTCTGATCTCAGGAAAGAATCTGTTAATCCCATTAGTAATAGCTTTTTTTCATCTGTTATCCTCTCTAGCAATAGCAGAAGATATTAAACTTACCAACCCATTCATAAATCAACGGGCGGACCCTTCCATATATCGCCATAGTGATGGCTACTACTACTTTACAGCAACTGTTCCTGATTATGACCGTATTGTTTTACGCCGTTCCCCTACTCTAGAGGGGCTTAATACCGCCTCGGAAAGTGTCATCTGGAGGGCTCACAGCTCCGGTCCGATGGGGGCCCATATTTGGGCACCTGAAATTCACTTCATTGATAATGCCTGGTATATTTACTTTGCTGCTGGTAGTACTGAAAACGTTTGGGCTATCAGGATGTATGTGCTGGAAAATACCGCGGCGAATCCCTTTACAGGCCAGTGGACTGAAAAAGGAAAAATTCAGACAGATTATGAATCATTTTCACTAGATGCCACCACCTTTGCACATCATGGCTCGCGTTATCTTGTATGGGCACAGAGTAATCAGAACAACAACTCAAGTTTATTCATTGCTCGTATGGAGAATCCTTGGACTCTAAACTCCCAGCAGGTCATGATCAGCCGGCCCGAGTTTCCTTGGGAAACCATTGGCTATCGTGTCAATGAAGGTCCTGCAGTGATTAAACGTCATGGTCGTATCTTTATTTCCTACTCAGCAAGTGCTACCGACGCCAACTACGCGGTCGGACTACTTTCTGCTTCAGATACCGCTGATCTCTTAGATCCCTCTTCCTGGCATAAATCCGATACCCCTATCTTTCGCAGTGGCAATGGGATTTTTGGCCCCGGCCATAATCAATTTATCAAATCCCCTGATGGTAAGCACGACATTCTAGTTTTCCATGGGCGTAGCTATGAAACGATAAACGGTGATCCTTTACAAGACCCAAACCGTCATACTCGTCTTCAGACTTTGCACTGGAACGAAGATGGAAGCCCTCACTTTGGTAATCCCGAGCCAGAAGGATTGGTGACCATAGGTAAGCCTTTACCAGCCCCTTGTCCTATATCTACAGCGCCAATCGTCCATTACCCTTTTGATGAACAATCTGGTACTGAAGCCAATGATATCGCCTCATGTCATGCCCAACAAGCATTGCTATTTAATGGTGCCACTTGGTCGGATGGCAGGGAAGAAAACGCTGTATGGCTAGATGGAAAAGATGATTACGTGAAACTTCCCAACAACATAGCTATCAACTTGCAAGATTTTACAATAAGTGCCTGGGTGAACCTTAAAACTTTGCAGCCATGGAGTCGTATCTTTGATATCGGCAGCAGCCGTGACATCAATATGTTCCTAACCCCTGTAAATGGTAAAAATGGAAATCTGCTATTTGCTATTAGTGATGGAAATTCATACACAGAACTTTTTGGTAATAGCCCCTTACCTATTAATAGCTGGACCCATGTTGCTGTAAGCAAAGCCGGACATATGGGAACTTTGTATGTTAATGGGCAAAATGTAGGCTCTATTGAGACGATGACGCAAAGCCCTAAAGATATGAACAATACCGCAAAAAACTATTTAGGCCGCTCCCAATGGCCTGCTGATCCTTATTTAGAAGGACTCATAGACGATTTTCGCATTTTTAATCGCGCTTTGCGTGTGGATGAAATATCTAATCTTGCAAGTATAAAGAGGTCTTGGAAGTAAAAGCTAGGCCGTGTTTTAGTATTGCTTCATTTACATCCGGGCTTAAAGCCCGGATATTTTCCACTAATATCATGACATGGGATTGACGTCCCTATGACTCAGACCTAAAGCTTCCAGTGCTGTGCAATAGCATTATATTCTGCCTGGGTGATAGGTAACACTGTACCATGACGAGGACTGGCAGGCAGATGATAGTCCATAACCGGAGTCCACTGACCAGATGCAAGGGAATTGGTTTCAAAAGGAACATATCCCCTCCCCCCAAACTCATCAATAAATAGATACCACTTTTCTTCCTTATTGGACTTAAACACCAATGGCCCTTCACCTCTATCGATCGTTCCACGGCCTATACATTCGCCGTGAAAGTCCCAGTTGGTATTAGCAAGGAAGTTTGAGGTTTCCAATAAAATGAATTTTCCACAGGGAGAATTGGAATGAGAACGCTCGTCTTTTGTAAAGCGATAATACATACCTTGATCTTCGATTAACGTAGAATCTATAGTCGAATAGCCAACATCCACCCAAACTTGCGGTTCCGTGAAGTTAACAAAGTCGCGAGTTAAGGAATACATCATCCGATGGTAAGTATCGTTGGAATGACCGGGGTCGTCATACATTTTTGATGCCCAAAAAACCACATAGTGCTGGCGATCAGGATCCCAAAAAGCCTCTGGAGCCCAGGTATTTCCAGCGAGATCTGGGGACACTTCTACCAATCTGGCATCAGTCCAGTTTATAAGATCGATCGATTCCCAAACCAGTATGGACTGTGATCCCCATGTCTGGGCTCTTCCCCAATCCCAATTGCCATAAATCTTCAAATCTGTGGCGATCAGGTAAAACTTATCACCTTCCGGTGAGCGGATAATAAAAGGATCCCGGGCTCCCATTTCTCCGAATACAGATGTAAGTACCGGCTGTTCTTGATTTATCTCTTGCCAATCCAATGGATTATTACCACGGGACAATGCAAGATACACTTGTTCCCCGTTATTATAACCTTCCCCAGTGAAATAGGTAAACAGATACCCGGCAAACTCCTCTGGTTCGGAAAGTGGTGGCACCATGGCTTGGAACGATTTGAACCTAATGTTATATCCTCGTTTAATCGCTGCAGTAAGCACTACATGATGAGTCATCCCACAACCTGAAAAAGTTTCCTTTAAGACTAGAAGGGCTGATTGGTACCAGTGCAGAGGGTCCCAAGCTAAAGAATTTAGTTCGGTGCAAGGCGAAGCCCGTTTGACTATGCCGTCTGATGCAATAATGTGTGGCATACTCGACGACCAAGATATTTGTGTACCTTTCTTTCCTCTACTTGGTAAAAACAAATGACCACGCGCATCATCAACATGCTCTACGACAAGAGATTCCCAATCTTCTTTAACTGCTTCGGAGTCAGTCAATACTGGTTCGACTAACTGTTTCGCAGCCAGTTTCTTGATAGCCTCAGGAGACAGCGCTCCATCCCATACCTGAAAATCTACAAAGTACCCCTTAAAATAACTATCGGAACTATAAAGCGAACGGCCAAGATAGTTAGCTGTGGTAAATCCATTGCCAATATCACCTGGTTTCAAGCTAATATTTCGATTTTGTGCCACCATATTACCATCAAGATAAAGAGTACCTATACCTTTTTCAAGGGAATACACCAGATGATGCTTTTTACCTCTGCCAAGATTTCTACCATCAGTTTCGGTATTTTGTTCGCAAACCCAGTGACAATCTGAGATTGAAGTACGATAATGATTGCCTGTCGTAAAAAGGTAGCCACTTCCTATATCATCAGATGTATTCCCCAGGCCATAGACAAAGTAAGGTGAGGATTGGCTTCTTTCCACAATTACTGTAGCTGCAATCGTTATAGCATCAAGTCCCGATAAGATGTTATCAGGTAGTTTAATGTAAGCATCATTGCCATCCAGATATGCTGCACCTGAGTCGAGTACAACTCCACCATAGATAAGTCCAACTTGATCATTTCCAGAAGCATCAGCGACTACTGTAGAATCATAACTATCATCAAAGGGATACCAGAGTAACTGCCTAGCTTCACCATAAAGATAAGAGGGAAGTAGCAAGACACTAGCGAAACAAGCTGCTACTAATAGTAATTTTCCATCTCGGGCCATTTGCTTTTGCTCCCCATTTTGAATATACAATTTGGCCATAGATCCCATTCCTTTCTCGCTATTCCAATGGCGATGCCTAGCAATGCCACTAGAATGTAAGTTTTAATAAATCTGAACACGAAAATGTATGTTACAAAAATAGCTTCGTAGCATCGAAAAAAGTAATCATTTTTTCTAAACAACTATGCGGAGAGCAAACCTATGCAATAAGGGTTAAAAATGCAAAGAAAATGAACAGCAACTTATCACAGTCCTCATCGGTTTTCCTTGATCTGACGGGATTTGAATCGGCTAACGGTATACCTGATCAAAGGAAATATAAACACGCGAATTTTCAAAAAAAAAGGACTAGACATATATTATCGACATTTTCATGTTACATTTAATAATATTGCATGAGAAGGGATACAAAAATGTAAAGCTCATCAAAACGCCCGACACAGAGCTAATATAACGATCAATGCTAACCTCGTTAATGTAGAGCATTTTTTGCCCTACAAATACAGAGTAGGGCCATTTTCACATCCGCATTATGCCTCAAAAAGATACCCATACTGTGCGGAATCCAGACTTACAGAAATACTGTTTATTTAATGCAATTTTTTACCGATGATCGGATTATTTCATTATCATAATGACCGTTTCGTAGATCAGATGACGTCTATTTGACACCTACTATCACTAAGCATCAATAACTCTGTATAGTTCTTTGCTTGAAATTCAAGTTCTTCCTGATGAACTAAGTATATTTCTGTGAACAAGTCTACCTTAACAACCAATTTACTATTTTGGATAGACTATAATGGTTCCCCATTCTATATTCCTAGCCAGTCAAGGAGGTATCAACTCGAGTGGAGCCCTCTATGTCAGTCAACATCACCCCATTCCTCTTAATCTGTGCCATGCTATTTGCATGTAACAAATCCACTATCAATGAAAACTTTAGTGAGATCTCCCATATCTGTCAGTCTTCCCCTAGAATATTCAACGATGCACTAATTCTCATTTTTAAGCTAACAAGCGATAAGAAAGATCTTGAAAAGTCCAGCTTGTACCAGGTTTACGGCATCAAAAAAAATGGCGATCGTGAAGCTCTTGATATAAGTCCTGGTCACTGTATCTTTACCGATAATTCTTTCGAAACAATAGTCGCATGGGATTCTAAGCGAGAAAAAATTGGTGAAATTGACTTGAACCAGTTCTCAGATCAACTATTTAACGGATCAACATTGTTTCCGATACCACTAAAAGAATATATTCTTCCTCATATGATAACTAACTGTGAAAACCTATCGATGAGCAATCATAGGCTTAATTTAACTTTTAGTAAAACGACACACTATTTATCTGCTTCATATGAGATAGATATTATTAATATTAACAATCCTGAAGATCATCAAACATTGAATTTAAAGGGAATACCCCTAGTTCAAGAAAAGCCGATTGTTTTTCCTCATTCTGGTAGCTATCAGATTATGAGCAATATTCGAGATCCCTTCGGTCAGGAGCAGCAACAAGAACTTTGTAGAGTTCATGCATTGGTTGGGGAGCCTAAGGTTACTGCTACCTCCGACTCCTACATCAAGCAGGAAGATACTTGGATCATCGTTGATGGCAGTAACATTACCCTTGAAAGTGATCGCCCCCATGCAAAAATTTTTTACTGCATAGCTCCCGAAGACTCAGAATCATGCGATTCATACCAGGACTACCTTGAACCTATCTTACCTGCTCCGGGTCGGTATTGCTTGTATTTCTTTGCCGAAGATTTAGCTGGTAATACTTCATTATTAAAATCGCAAAATATTTGGGTTGATACTAGCAGCCCGAGTATAGAAGTAGAGTGGCATTATCCCGAATTAAATTCTTTTCCCTATTTTTCCCATGCACCTTATGCAAATTTTTTAGCCAGAATTGATGTTAGTGATGATGTGAGTAGTCTTCAAAAACTGAGAAGCCGTACCCAATGTAGGTTGCGATTAGTGGGAGCTTCGTTGCCCTTATCAAATCTTGGCACTTGTCTATCGGATAGTTGCAAAGGTCGATCCCTTCATGATTGGGTTCCTTGTAAAAATGAAATAGCATTTAGCTTCCAACCTACCAGCAGCCAACCACAATCCATCCGCCTATGGCAAGAAATAATAGATGCTCAAATTATCCTGGATGTGCGTACTACTGATGAAGCATTAAAGAAAACTACCGTTTCTAAGGGTTTTCGTCAGTCATCACAAATGTATTCCCCCTTTGGTCTTTTGCTACTCGATGATATTCACATTGCTGCCACTCGATCAAAAGGAAGACCCTATAAATTTTCTGATGGATGGTGCTATCCATCGAAGATATTTTTTATTTGCTTCAATGAAAAGGAGAGAAGTCACATACCTAAGACCATACAAGACATCTACTCCATCGAAGTGATTTCCCATGACGATCCTGAAACAGGATATGCAGATATCTTAGCCAGCGATCAGTGGAGGGAGAATATTTGGTATGTTAATGACAAGGGAATTATGCATCGCATAGAGCATACTGCTGCAGGATATGTACTCCATCAACGAGAATTAACCTTTGACATTGACTCCTATATTTTAAGCATTTCAGCTAGTGATGAGGGCGTTTGGATACTATCGCGAGATCAAGTTTGGTCTTATAGCTTTCCGGACTATACACTACAAAAGACTTTAAATATAGAACATGGAATTGGTGTATTTCATTACCTCGGTGTACCCTACCTCATCACTCGAGAATATATTATGAATTTAGCAACAAGTAAGAAGACACTCCATGCTCCCTCAACCACCTCAGTCCTTAAGAATTTTTGGCTCGTGCATATTGTTGAAGAAAGCGACACAGTTTGGATACTTGCTGGATCTCAAGCTTGGAAGTATAAGGGAGACAGTATGCAGCCGATAAACTGGCCAAGCGACTTTGATAAAGACTCACTATCACTACGCAATACCTTTGTCGATAAAGCAGGTCATCGCTGGTTTCTATCCTCTGATAATCTATTTACTTTTAATGATGGTAATCTTATTTGGTATAACACATCAAATTTTAAAGTGGCCGATAAATTCCTATACAAAGATAAATTAAATCTAGAATTTGCCATGATGGATAAATACAACAACTTAGTTATCGGAAGTAATCAAGGTCTAATATATCAGCTAGATTCTTTTCATAAGCATGCTCTACGTAAGCACCCCATAAAAGAGCTTCCCAGAGAAGTTCCTGCTGACGGCTCATCTTTCTCCATCGAGTTTTTAAAGGTTAGTAACAACGATCAACTGTGGTACGGCAATGAAAGAGATATTTACAACATTGCTAATCATAATGATAAAAGCTTTAACGCTCAAAGACTAGGTGGACCAGACTCAACATTTAAAGATATTAGCTTAGATATTGAGAATAAGTTCCTAGGCATCACATATGTTAACGATGTAGGAAAAATTTACTACTTGGATCAAACTCTGGAAAATGTATTTTCAGTAACGCAAAAGCATATCAGGAAGCCATTGCAGGTTAAGTTGATTGCTAAGCACTCAGTTATGCTTTTTAGTGGGGATGGTATTGAATACATCGATAAAGATCGCAAAAGTTTTCATTTAGCAGGGTCCTTTCTCGATACATTTTATATAGCGCCCGAACAAATTATACTTTTTGAAAATCATGACGAACAACTTAGGGTTCTAAAATGGAATCCTTATAGCTCCCATCTTCAAACGATCACATCAACCGATATGGATCTTTTTGGGGTTGAAATCTATTTTAAATCTCCAGATTATTTTATCATTGAAACAATACTAGAAAGCAAGTTTTATCGCGATGGACATTGGGGAATCATAAAACCATTTGGCGAAGAAGCTAGTAGAGTGGGACTAGATTCCCATGGAAATCTTTATGCTTATAAAATAGGAAAATTTTTGATTTATAAAAACAGTTCATGGCAGTCATTCAACCTATCTTTAGACGTTCCTACAGACTCAAACCTTATTCTAGTGGGCTCAACCCTATGGTATACTACAAGAGATTTTGGGTCATCATTCAAAGATTTAAACTTTATCGATTTTTCCCATTGTGAAAATATTTGGCGTCCATGCGATATTGGGAAACTTTATTATCCCCGCATGTGAAAAGATCATTCCGAAAGCTTTCTAACTAAGCTTTCGGATCTCTGTTTTAGGGGAATTCAATTAAAAGTGAAGCTCTTCAAATCTTTCCAGAAGAGTCTTCTGATAGTTACGAAAGTGTATAGGTTGCTGCAGTACTTCAGTTACTCACCTGAATTGTTACTCAAAATTGGAAAGTACAGTCTTATTTCCTACATACTCCATAAATGAAAGATATTTCTTATTAATTTCATGGTATCGGTACCGACAAACGTTCACGATATGGCAATAAGGAGTTTTTTGTTTTGATTAAAATTAAATCAATTTCGCTACGCAATAAGCTCGTGGGGTTTATCATTGTTGTCCTTACATTTTTTACTATTGCCACCTCTTTAGTCTTTTATTCTGTTTCCACATCACTTGAAAAACAAACTGCAGAATCACTAATTCCTTATTCATCAGCCTTGTCGGAAGCTATATCATCACAATTTTTCGAGAGATATACCGATATTCAAGCCTTTGCTAGAAATAGAGGATTATTATCAAAAGATAAAAATGTATATGAAGAAATATTGAACGACTACATTAAAATGTATCAGATATACGACCTTTTAATTTTCATTGATACGGATGGTAAATTTCTCGCAAGTAACACTAAAGATCCTCAGGGAAATTCTATAGATGTGAAGGAATTGAGTCTTACAGATTATAATTCTTTCCAGTGGTTCAAAGATGCTAAAAATGGTAATTTTTCGCAGAGTAAAGCCAAAGGATTCGATGGTACTGTTGTAGAAGATGTTCATATTGATAGACTTTCCTCGAAAATTTTTGGGAAATCTGTATATGGTAATAGCTTTAGCGCTCCCGTAAAAGATGGTGCTGGAAGTGTCATAGGCATCCTAACCGCGCGTGCAGGTTTCCGTTGGGTGGAGAATGAATTTATATCTACATATAAATCACTAAAAAGACTTGGCTATGATCAGGCTGAGCTGACATTACTGAACAAAAAAGGGGAGGTAATTGTTGATTATGATCCATATACAGTAGGCAACGAAGATATTCACCATGATTTCGCAAATGTTTTATTAAAGCTTAATTTAATTAAAAAGAAAGTAAAATCCGCTATTGAGATTTCACATGGAAACACCGGCTATGATGTTTCTTTTCATGCGCGTAAAAAAATCTGGCAAGTAGCTGGCTTTGCTTTTATTGATAGTAACAAATTCTTATCAGAACAACTCGGTTGGGGTGTTATGCTCCGGATACCTAAGGACATCATTCTTCAGCCTATAAACGAAGTTACTACAAAATACTATATTATAGTTGTTGCATCGTTTATCTTCAGTATTCTCGCAGGACTATATGTTACTAAGCTTTTGGTAGCCAAATTAGATGAGCTATCAGAACAACTTGATAAAGGTAGTGCAACAGTGGCCTCTGCTTCATATGAAATCTCACAATCAAGTTTTAGCTTGTCTGAAGCGACATCGGAACAAGCATCTTTCCTGCAAGAAACGGTTGCTTCTATCCAAGAAATTAGTGCTATGGTGAATAAAAATGCTGACAATGCCAGAGAGTCTAAAGAGCTTGCTGCATCGAGTGAAACGACAGCAAATAATGGCAAACTTGTTGTTGATCGGATGATCGAGGCGATTACAGAAATTAGTGATAGTAATCAAGAAATTCAAGAACACTCAGAAAAGAGCACTAGTGAAATTGCTAATATTGTTACAGTCATAGGCGAAATTACTGAAAAAACTAAAATCATCAATGATATTGTTTTTCAAACTAAACTATTATCTTTTAATGCTTCAGTGGAAGCGCAGCGTGCTGGAGAGCACGGTAAAGGATTTGCTGTTGTTGCAGAGGAAGTTGGTAATTTAGCCAAAATTAGTGGAGTGGCTGCCCATGAAATATCACATCTCCTTGATGATAGTACGCAAAAAGTGCGTCAAGTTGTGGAAGAAACTACCGAAAAAATTGAGTTACTAGTGAAAAGTTCCCAAGAAAAAATCGAATTAGGAAAAGAAACAGCTATTGAGTGTGTTAATATTTTCGAAGAATTACAAAAAAATATTGCTATTGTAAGCGAAAAAACGACACAAATATCTCAAGCTAGTGATGAGCAAAATGCAGGCATAAAACAGATAACTGAAGCCATGGACCAATTAGATAGCGTCACCCATAAAAATTCATCTGTCGCCCACCAGAATTCGGCATCAGCTAAAACGCTAAGCGATGAATCTAGTAAGGTGGGAGGCATTGTTATTGAATTAAATAACTTAGTTAATGGAGATAAAGTATCAGAAGAAAAATCAAGCCATCTAAAAAAAGCTAGCTAAGTTTTTTACTCAGGCACTTTTCTTCTATCTATCGCACTGACCGTTCAAGATTTATTTAACCAGGGTTTTGTCCCCAAATCTTTCTTAGTCCAGCTACAAACTTCTTTTCCTCGTTGGAAGCCAGGTCTCTTTAGCAAACGCTCCGACCACGCAAGTGCCTCCTGGTACTTATCAATACCTAAAAAATCATAGGCCTTGCGGCCAGAATTATGAATGTACCCTGTTTGCATCTGGTAAAACCAAGGCCATATCATGATATCAGCTAGGCTGATCTCTTTACCTAGGATATAGGATTTCCCCACTAATGCCTTATCAAGAACATCACATAATCGTTGGGTTTCCATACCATAGCGAGTTGTTCCATAGTCTCTGGTTTCACATTTTTCTGCTGGTGCATACACGAAGAAATGTCCATACTGCCCTGACATAGGACCTTGAGACCCCATTTGCCAGAAGATCCAATTCATCATCTCCGCATGTAGATCAGGGTCATGAGGAATAAATTTATTAAACTTTTGCGCGAAGTAAAGGCATATAGAACCGGACTCAAAAAGTCTAGTTCTTTGACCATGAGGTCCATTTTTATCTAATACTGTCGGTATTTTGCTATTGGGGTTCAGAGCTGTGAATCCGCTGGTAAATTGTTCACCAATACCAATATTAATTAAGTAGGCATCATAGCTACAATCACAACCTGCTTCCAATAACTCTTCTAATAATATGGAAACCTTTTGACCATTGGGAGTAGCCAATGAGTAAAGTTGAATGGGAGCTTCACCCTCTGGTAATTCCTTAGTTTCTCGGGGACCAGAATCGGGACGGTTAATATTAGCAAATTGATTACCGTCTGTAGCGGTATAAAGATCTTCGATTTTCATTGGGGGAACCCACTCTATAGATTTGGTCATATTTACTCCTTTATATAACTCAGCAACACAAACTATTCTTCTATCTTAATTTAAATGGGATCACACGATTAACCTCCTTAAAGCCTAGAAGCTTATGAGCGGTTATTGACAGATGATGTGGAGCTCAGAATCAGATTCCATTTCGATACAGCCTTGGTTCTTAGTCCCCTTCACTGCGGCTCTGACTAATACTTCACCTAACTTCATCCCGCGAAATTCCGTTTTAACATACCAACCTTCTATATAAGCCACTGACAGCGATTCACACCTATCCACGACCGACCGCAATGACAATTCTATGGCGAAATGCAATTCGTCGCAACAGCGAAGGCTAAGAAGAGATTTCGGGAGTAATTACCGAAACGCAAGACGAAGTCGTAGTGGAAACAACTAGCAAATTTGATCTAATTCCCAGGAAACTAGCCTGTGAGCTTGCCTCTCCTACTCCCATGATTTAATCACATATGGATTCGGTTATGATTGAAGTTCCTGAACTTGTTGACTCTATGATAGAAAGGTATTCCTGTTTCAAGAAAATTGTCTCTAAACTGGAATTTGATAGGATGGTGGGATATGAGAAAAATTGGTGTTTGAGTAAGTAAGAAAGACGGCGTAAGCTGACCAACGATATTCAAAATAAAAAAC
>JBNKNM010000066.1:0-25792 GCA_050293845.1 Pseudobacteriovorax sp.
ATTTATAACTCTAGGAGTTCCACACTGCCGGACGGCTTTTTTGAAAAAGCGAAGAGCAGCTTTTTTATCTCTTTTTGCTGAAAGAAGAAACTCCACTGTATCCCCATCGGTATCGACGGCTCTGTATAACCATTTCCAGCTGCCCTTGATCTTAACGCACATCTCATTACACCGCCAGCTGTCACCCACTGGCTTTTTCTTCTTGCGATACTGAGCTTCCAGCTGTGGAGTGAATTTTAAAACCCAGCGATTTATAGAAGAATGATCGACTTCGATGCCGCGCTCTTTCATCATCTCTTCAAGCTGCCTATAGCTAACAGGATATCTAAGATACCATCTGACGCACTGAAGGATGATAGATTTTTCAAACTGGGAACCTTTAAAACTAACCATTTGACACCTCAAGACCTGTTTAGCTTGATAAAGGTATCAGGTATTTTCGATAGTTACAAGTTTGCGACGGAACCTATTAGGTTGCAGTACGGTAGCCGTAGGGCGAACCCACGGCTAATATATAAGTCGAAGCCTAGTATAATTATTATAGGTTTTCGTTGGTGGTCCAACCGGCAGTCCAGTCGTTGGCAGCGTTTTCAATAGCACCGCGGTAGTTGACCAGATCGAAGAAAGAGTCTGTGGGAAGAGCTTCACCGTTGACCACAGGTTCGCTGTAGGTAGCAAGTTCAATAGAGCTGTCATTAGCTACATTGCCAGGCATTCCTAGGAAAACCGCTGTTAGATCAGCTCCATCAACAGAAGCAGTACCAGACTCGCAAGCAAGCAAAGTATTATAAATTTTAACTAAACCAATATCGAAAGTTTCTTTATCGTCAACACGCAAACAAGGGCCCTTAAAGTCGCTAACGATGGCGTTATAAATACTGACGCCGGTGCCGCGGCGGAAGAATAAACCATTGCCACCCTTAGCTGCCGTTAGCGACCCTAAGAATGTGAGGTTTGCAAGCGTAGGATTAGATCGGGGTAGGGCGTTGAAGTCTGCTTTTAGATTATCGGCTTCAATACCATTATTAGCTTGATCAGCAGCTTGCTTAACGTAAATATACTGACCTTTACCATGCCAACCATTTACCCAATCTAGGGAATCATCGCGGTTTCCAGTTAATACTATATGCTTGATATTTACAGTGCCGCCAAAGAATTCAACGCCATCATCTTGATTCATATGGACTTGAACATAGTCAACCACAGTTCCTGAGCCAACACCTTGGAAAGCAATACCATTTAATTCGTTGTCACTCGTGATTTCGTATCCTGCAAATTCAACCCTTACATATTTTAAAGTGCCACTGCTATCTTCAGGATTGTTGCCACCGTAGTAACCTGTGTTACCTTCACCTTCAGCTTGACATAGCTCAGTGCTGGCGTTGCAGCCGTTGATGGGTGCGTTGCCGTTTAAGATAAGACCACCCCAGTCGCCGCGATTGCGTTGACCTTCTTCCTTAGAAGATGTGAAAACAATGGGAGCTTCCTTGGTGCCCACAGCTTCGATTTTGGAGCCGCGGTTAACAACCAAGAAATCTTTACCAGTAGAACCGACAATTTTTGTTCCAGGCTCAATAGTTAGAATCGTGTTATCGTTATTGTCATTGCCAACGCCAACTTTGCCGCTGAGGACCCATAAGATATCGTTGGTAAGGGTGAGATCTTCTGTATAAGTACCAGAAAGTTTACAAATGAGGGGGTCAGAGGAAATGGCTTGAGTATTTTCAGGGCAATCGCCTGTTAAGTTGATCGGAGGACTGGCGTCATTGCCATTGTCTGATGATGAATCTGAACATGATAGCGGTAGTAAACCTAAAACGAGGGAAAAGGCTAGATTTGAACGTTTCATTAACAACTCCTTGAACTTGCTCGTAACTGAGCTATGTTTTTAAGTTGATAGGAGCCTAGCAATGAATTTGAAGAAATTAATAAAACCATATTAAAGAAAATATAAATTACTAATTATAGAGCAAACTCCTCATTGATTCTCATGATCTCTATAAAATTATAATGGAAAAATTATAAATAAATTCGCGGGATAGCCGTAAGGTAGGGCAAGATGACGAGGGGGGCCTATGCGGTCTTGCTAACTGCTTTGGCTGGCTCTAATAGTTAGATATGGTTACCCGAGACCTAGCTGGCTGATGCTTGCTTTGGTCGCCAGTAGGATTCCAAATATTGTTACTTTTTCAAAGGTATAGTTAGCAGGCGGGCCTATCACTTTAAGATAGGCCTTTGATCTTTTTTAACATGGATAGCCTGGAGTGCCCAGGTGTTTCTAGTACTTAAAATGAAGCAGACAAAGACATACTATACTCGCGAGGGCGGTCCGTTCGTGAAATTTCAAAGCCATCTTGTTTTTCTTTGGCCGCAGACTTTAGCAGATTTTTTATTTTTAAACCGAGTTTATAGTGTTCAAAGAGCTTTTGTGAAAAAGTCATGTCTAGCTGTGGGGTCGGTAACAAGTAAGCATCTGATGCTCCTAGGGTACCAATACCAGATATCCGCTTGCCAAGTTGATTGAATAGTAAACCAAATTGAGAATGAGTCCGAAGATTGTCATAAAACAGATACAGGTTGATAACATAGGGGGATTGCCCTTGCAACGGACGTTTTGAATTGGTTTGAATGCCGCTATCTATTTGATCTTGGAGAAGCTTCACTCCTGAACTCATGTAGGTTAAATTTCCACCCGCCTTAAAATTACTGAGGGACCGGGATATCCGAGATAGGTTTTGGTGCCACTCCAATTCCAATCCAAGAATGTCTGCGCTTTTTGCTAGACCATACTCTTTCTGAAATGTACCGGGGACAATAGTAATTTCTATGGGATTCTTCAAATTTTTCACGAAGCCAGCAATGGAAAGACTCTCATTAGCATTCCCATACCATTCGTAGCGGATATCAAGAGCATCAATTTCGGTAGTCAAAAGATCTGGGTTACCTTTGATTTCGTACCCTGTTTCATCGTCAATATAGGGAGTCGGTGATAGTTCGCGAAAATCCGGGCGAGCGACGGACTTACTAAAGCTAAGACGAACCTGACTTTGACTATCGATCTTTACTGTAGAGTTGAACGAAGGCAGCAAATAGTTGGTCTCCAGCTTGGCTACTGCTGGCTCATTATTAGGATCGAATAAAGCATAGGTATTCATATGTTGTACTGAGCTTTCGTTACGAACTCCTAAACTGACCGAGTAGGTGTCAAACAAATTGGTTTCCCACATACCATAGGCAGCATCGATAGTTTGATTGCCGGAGTAGGCGTCAGATTTCTGCGTCAATTCATTGAGGGTAAAGCCGTCATTGCCAATAAATTCAGAGGTAAGAATGTCTTCCAAAGGCATCGCCAGTGTATCGGCATCGACAGAACCATTTAACTTAAAGCCAAAGCGCCTAGTTTTACCCTTTCGGGTCTTATCAATTTGCATAGCACCTGTTTTAAACTTCATATTGAAAGAATCATTTATTGAAATGGGCAGCTCAAGATCAAAGCCTACTTCTTTGTTTGTATCATACAATTCTGCAAAATTTCGCTTATTACTCCCCAATGTAGTGGCAAATTGGAAGCGGTCGTTGTTTTTTTCGTAGCGGTATTCACGGGTGTCGGGTTGGTAAAGCTCAGCATTAGCGGAACCGACTCGCCAAGCCAAAGTTAAGTCGGACAAAAAGGGTAGTGTGTGTTCACCCCAAAGCTGATTGATGATCATCTGTCGTTCCTGCCACTTTAAAGTATACTCCCGTGCCGGTCCATCCCAGTCATTAGCTTCACCATCAGTGGCGGTAGTTTGGTCGGTGGTTCTACGCAAGATGCTTACAAAGCTTTTGATTTTGTGATTCTTTTCGATATCCATGCCGACACTCGCCGAAGCGCCTGCTTTTACCAATCGTTCCGTTTCGGTAATATCGAAAAATTTGTCAAGAATTCCGCCAGGATAGTTGGCTTGGAATTTACTAGTGGTATCCCAATCATCGCCGTAAAGAGCACTGGCGGTCATACCAACTTGAAAGTGGTTGGGATTACCAAGAGATCCACCAGTTGAGAGGGAGATACCTTTGCTGACTGGTTGAGAAACATGGTCGATATTATAGATGTCTGGAAGTGATTCTCCTAATCTTTCAAATTCTTCGGGTTTCAAACCTGTGGGGTTAACTAATTCTGAATAGGCTTGTAATTCCCTGTTTCCAGATGTTGCTACTGCAAGTGGGGCAGGCAATTTTCGGGTTCCATCATCAATCCCTAGCCAATCAGTTTCCCCACCCTTATAAGTTAGGGCCTCTTGTGAGGCGTTTGCCATACTCGTTGACATTGACATTTTTAAGAAAAAATCTTCTGGAATTGTCTTGGTCTTAAGAAGAATATGTCCGCCTCCAAATTCTCCCAAACGGTCAGAAGATGTACTTTTAACGACGCTGATACCTTCAAGAAGTCCGGTTGGAAACATATCCAAAGGTACAACACGCTTAGATGGGTCTGGGCTTGGCAGGTTGAAACCATTGAGTTGAGTGGTAACATAGCGCCCACCCATACCGCGAATAAAGGGATACTTTCCGCTTTGAACGGTTAGGCCCGTGACTCTTCTGATCGCCGATGCCGCATCGCTATCGCCGGCTTTTGACATCTGTTCTGAACCAAGAACATCAACAACCTCTGCCGATAAGCGTCGTTCGTCCATTAACGAAGCCAATGATCCACGGATATGAGGTGCGGTAACAACAAAATCATCCAGTCTGACTCCCGCAGGTGACATGGTAAAAACATGGGTTTTGCCCCCTTCGGGAACGATGAATTCATTGATATTTAGAGTCGAATAGCGAGGGTGGATGATGGACAGGTTATAGGTGCCCGGGGACAAGTTTAGCGTGAAATTACCACCATCATCGGATCTTGCAGTGATACGATAGCCACGTACAAAAACCTGAGCTCCCTTTATTTTTTGGTGATCAGTTAGCGAAAGCAGCCGACCTTGAAGATGAACTTCATGTTTGTTATTTGTGATGCTAGCAACGGCTTCTTCCTGGCTGCCAATGGGATTCTCAATGCTAAACCTTGGTAAAAGATTAGGGGCGACATTGATGGCAGCTACCGTCAATTGATTGGCTCTTATTTCAAAAGAACTTTTGCCGGAGGTGCCTTGATAAGTTATCGATAATTCGTATTGCCCAGCTGCTAAATCTATTAGAATCTGTCCATTTTCATTGGATTTAAAATCACCAATTGACTTAATATGAACCAGCTGATTTTTAACAGAATTACCTTGTGAAAAAATTGTTAGATCGAGATACCCCTTACTGGCACTCCTAGCATGAATACTAATAAACCACAGCATGAAAATGCTGATTATCTTTTTCATTTTTATTTCCATTTCTTAAACACAGGATGAGTTAGATTGACATTTTGCCATTTCTTTGCGTAATGCAATTGCTTTTTTGAAAAGGTCAGTTTTTGTAATAAAAGATAGATGAGTATCGACCTTTTTATATTGTCTAGATTTGAAAAAGGCAAAGGCTAGAGCATATCTAACTTCTTCACTATCAAGAAGCCCTAATCGTAAGAGATCAGCCTCGGTTGCAGCTGCTTGTTCATATTCCCCTTGAGATATGAGAATAGCTAACCTTTGTTGAAATTTCTTCTTTTGATCATCGACTTGGCGGTTGAGGAGCAAGGCTGTTTGGTACCAACCAGCTCGTCGATACAGTTCAGCTGCTTCAAACGTATATTTAGTGTCTCTTAGAGAAGCTTCCTGAAAAAGTTGGGCGGCATTGAGAAATTGCTTATCCTTGAGATAGGAATAGGCAAGTTGAACAGTTGGTATTATTGAAGAGGGGTTTTTCAGTCTCATGACTTCTAGAACCTTGATAGATTCCCTGGTCAGATTTTGATTCCTGAGACCGGAGGCTAGGGTGATTTTGTCATTAAGTTTTACATCGGGATTTTTAAGCTGTTGAAGAGTGAAAAGATAAGCCTGACGCTTCAAGTTTTTTGACAGTAACCAATTCGTCTTTAGTTTTAGGAACCGAAAATCGCCTTGATTGTTGGTAATTGCTTGGTTGAGATTTTTCCAAGCTTTATCCCAGTCTTCAAGGGCCCAAAGTGAGCGACACTTAATGAGTTGAATAGAAGAAATAGAATCAGCTAGGTCTTTGACTTTTTCAAAAGAGTCGAGGGTTTCTTGATAACGTTTCAATCCGAAGTAGCTTTGACCCAAATAAATAAAAATATACCGATCGTTGCTGCCGGTGTGCAACAAATTTTCAAATCCAACCAATGCTTGGTTGAATCTTTCTTGGTAAAGATGCAGAAGTGAGGAAGCAAGGAGGTATTTTTCCGAATTTTTTTCTTCTTCAGAAACTTTTTTTAAGATTTCCTCAGCCCTAGAGTAGTCTCCATCATGAACTAGTCGTCCCGCTAAGCTGAGATAGTCTATATGTTTTTCTTCCACTGCTGCAAATGTTATCCACGAAGAAAATAGGATAAGAAGCAAGCAAGGTGCTTTGAAAGTATCTTGCATTATCGTTTCTCCTAGTTTAGTGCAAACTGAATCGTTTGTTCCACCCAAACGGCAACCTTATGACCTTTATTCATCCCGGGTTGGAACTTCCACTTTTTAACTGAACTAGTAGCAACAGCATCAAATATTCCTTTAGGTTCTGAAGCTACGATGTGTGTTTTTTCGACATTGCCGTTAGGGGCAACTAGTAAATTTAAGGTTACATAGCCTTTTATTCCTTGTTTTTGGGCAATTTGGGGATAATTTAAAGGTGCAGTATGAACGATGATCGGAGCTTGTTCAACGGTATCAGCCGTCATCGCCGCATCTCTCATGTCCGCCATCAAGTTACCTCCTAGAGCGTCTTTATCTAGCCATGCAAACATCTCTAATCCAAAACTAGAACCCGCAATAATCGCATCCAAATTGGGTTGAAGTTCCTTATTTTTGTTATTCTTTTTTGGTCGGGGTTTCGGTTTTAACTTCTTTTGTTGCTTAGGTTTTTGTTGGGTAACCTGGAATTGTGTTGTGCTCTTACCCGTATTAACCCCTAAGTCAACAAAAACATGATTAAGACTAACAATAGAAATCAAAACGAAAAGTGGGCCCGCGATACAAGCGGTCGTGGCTATAATTTTTCTGATGTGGGATTTCATTAGCTTACCCCTGCTTCTTTTTCAGTGGCGACACCCACATCCCTAGCTCCACCGAGGCGGCATTGATCGACAACTTCGATGAGCTTATCTGCGGGTACACCCTTATCTGTCACAACCAAAATGGGCTTTTCTGATTGACCTGCAAGGATATCTCTAATCTTGCTTTGCAAAATCCAAGGTTTAGTGAGTTGGTCATCGACATAAATATCCTGGTTGCTATCGATAAATATGCGAACTGATTTTGTTGATGCTGCACTGGCCGATGCAGCTCCAGGGCGATTAATATCTAGTTTCATATCTTTATTAAAAGTAGTACTTACCATGAAAAATATTAAAAGAATAAAAACCATATCTATGAGGGGAGAAATATCAATCCCCTGCATACCTTCTTTTTTTCGCTTTAGTTTCATTTTCTGCTATTCCTATATCTGGCATACAATTTCTTTTATTTGTGCTATTTCATCCAATCGTTTAGACTCAACATTTTTGAGAAAGCGATCGCATAGAAGTCCAGGGATTGCAATTATTAGTCCCATTTGGGTGGTAATGAGTGCCTGGGAAATACCTCCGGCAATTCCTCCTGTCTGACTAAATAAGTTCATGTTCCCTAAAGACTCAAATGTTTCAATCATACCAATGACAGTTCCTAGTAAACCCATGAGCGGTGCTATTGCCACCAGAGTTTCAATAATTGACCTGTAAGCACTGATTTCTGACTCAAGAACCTTCATTTCTTCATCAAGGATTTTTTTCCTTTTTGCAAGTGATGCAATGTCTATATGCTGCAGAGCAGCATAAGCCGCTTGGAAAAGTATTCCCGGCAATCTTCTAGGGGTGTCTTTGGCTTTAGATACGATTCCTCGAACCGATAGTTTGGATTTTCGCTGCAAAATCATAAATCTTTGGACGGTAGCAAACCACAGTAGTCCACTTGAAAGAATTAAAGGAATACTTACCCACCCGGCGACTTTAAGAAGTTGCAGGCCTTCATTAATAAGTAGCACGTCTCAACTCCTTAGGCCGCATGATCGAAACGATTACTAATATTTAAAATCATTTTTTCCAGATCAGTTTTTAACTTTTCAGCCCAGCTGCTCAAAAGGTTACCAACAAGAAGGGCTGGTATGGCTACAATCAAACCAAACATTGTGGTGATAAGAGCCTCAGAGATACCACTGGAGAGCAATTTAGGATCTCCGGTACCAACTTCCGTAATAATGTCGAATGTCGCGATCATACCCGTAACTGTTCCTAGCAAACCTAGTAAAGGAGCAACAGCCGATACAACCAAAATAAAGGTGTTGAATCGATCAAGCTTCTTGGTTTGCTCAATATAGCCTTCAGCTATAATATCTTCGAATTTTTGCGAGTGGATGTTCATTAGTGCTAGCTCAACGAGTCGAGCCGATCCACCTTTTAACTTAGATACAACATTAAATAGGTCGTCTGCATTTTTACTGTTATTATTCAATTGCTTTTCGGCAATTTTATGGTTGGATTGAAAATTTCTTAAAATTAGAGCCCGAATGATGATGGCAATGATTGCTACGATACCAAGAATTGTGATGACCCAACCAATGCTCCCTCCATTTTTTAATGTTTCCATTAACCTTTTTGGCTCGGGTGGCGTTTGATCTTTCTCTAAAGAGTCGAATAAAAACATTTCTAAGGAGTCACCTTTTTGTTGAGAAAGGGGAGCGATAGTCTTACCATTTTCATCAGCCCAAACCTTAAGGCGGCCTTTTCCAGCGGGAGCTAACGCACCACTTCCCTGTTCTGATTCTGCAAAAGCACCGATCTGACCAATGTAGGTTACCTGCCCTGTAGTTTTACGACCATCTTTGAGAAAAAATTCTTCATTCACACTTCGCACTTCATTTAATGTGCGTAAGGCTTGGATAGCCTGTCTATAGTTGAATCTTAGTTTCTCAATGAAACCCAAAGAATTTTCTGCTATAGGAAAGTTATGGTAGGTTAGGGTATCGTTCGATTGTAAAAGCGTCATCTCGAGATTTTGCTTTTGGTCATCAAAATCAGCAACCTCTTTTTGTACTTTTGTAACTTCTTTTTCTAGCTGGTTACTTGTTTGTTTGAGTGATAATTGCTGGGTTTGGAGTAGTGTGATTTCTGTGTTTAGTTTTTTGATGTCTGTCTCATAGGTAGATTTTTGCCGTATCAACCTTTCTTTAAGCAAACGCTTTTCTTTACGCAGAAATATGAGTTCTTTTTGGTAGGCATCTTCCAGGCTGCTGACTTCCACTTGTTTACTATTAGGGATATCCTTACTTTGCGTGAAGACAGAAGTCGCAACAACGATGTTTACTATTATTATAATTGCTCGTAACATGATGATCCTCTTTATACTAAAGAAATTTTGGTAAGTTAAATGTACCCACACGAATTTGCTTTTTAAGCATTACAAAAATATCGTCAAGCTTTTGCTTTTGAGTATCGTCTTCTACTATCGACACAACCCACTGATTGTCTTTTTTTCGGACAAGACCATATTTTTCATTCGGCGATTTAAAATAGAATGTCATCATTCCGATTTTAGCCAACTCGCAGAGCTGTTCGTCACCATCTACTTTAATGACTTGTTTATAAATTCCGATGTCTTTTTGCAGCCTTAATTCATCTTCTATAAATCCCCAAATCCTATTTGCGGCTTTATAAGGAGATACCTGATTATTCTTGACTTCGACTTCAAATTTTTCGACCATTTGTAGTCGTTCTTGGCTTCTAAAGGGAAGCGAAGAGATAATATATTGTTTAAGTTCAGATCCGGTGTCCTCTACAAGAGATTGTATATCGGTGTTTCCGGAAAATTTAACTTTTAAGGCATCAATAGCGGAATTCTTTTGTTGGTGCAGTTGCTTGATTTTTAGCTCTTCCCTTTGATTTGTGGCCATGAGATCGGATTTCATTAAATTAAGAGACTGGATACGAGATCGGAAATCGTCTTTGTTTTGCTCGATCTCGTCATGAACGGTTTCAATCGAAGATCGCAGCTTGATTAATTCTTCTGCTAATTTGTCAATAGGTTCCGTTGTTGCGAGGGCATTTCCCGAAATTAGAATGATTGCCAGTGCTGTTCGTAACATTGTTTACTCCATCAATTTAAATTGAAGAAGGAAACTTAAGTTTCCTTCAAGTAGATTAATTTAGCGACTACGGGACTTCAGTTTGTTCTAGCAAGCTTATGATCTCATCATTTAAATCAGTACCATATTGTTCAAGGGTTTTCGCATAAAGCAAAGCATTCATCTCTCAGCCGCGAGATATAACCACTAGTCTGGTGCCGTTGTCGATCAAAAGTTTATAAAATATAGAGTTTCCGTTACCAATGATAATGGATAGTCCATTGACTCCATCGATTACGCTATTAATTATTTCTTCGCCTTGTTTAACAAGAAATTTGAAGGCACCAATTTCAAGCTGTATATCACCTTGTGTCGGAGATTCAATGAAATCATCTTTTGTTGATGATTTGGAACAACCACTGAATATTAAAATAGCAATAAAGCCAAAAAAAATTGCTTTAGCAAAACTGATTTTCATAAATCATCCTTTTGTTTCTTTTGTTTTTCAAAGAACCTTTCCTCAAAAAATGAGGTGGGCTGGTCAATCCCAGCCCAGCCTCTTAGTTACGAGCACTGGTTGTCCAGCTAGCTGTCCAATCCATTGATCCAAAGGCACCGATGAAGTCAGCTTCATCAAACCATAAATCAAAAGGGGTTAGCCCAGCTCCTAGAAGTGGAGACCCACTCATTGGCTTGAAACCAACCAATTTCCCATCATTACCTGCTTTATTTGTAGAATCTGAGAAGAAAAGTGTATCAACTGGTAGATTGTCATCATCAAGTGTTAATTCAATATTACAGTTTAAATAGGTAGTTTCGATTAAGGTCTGGTTGTTATTGATAGTTGAATCATCGTCGATATCAAGACAGCTGTTGTTAAATCTTGTTACATAGGTATCATGAAGGGTGATGCCTGTGCCACGACGCAAATGCACTCCAGAGCCGATAGCGATGCCTGATGACGCTCCATTTGAAAGATTTTTAGGATCAGAGCCTAGATCTTGGCCAATGAAAACGCCACCAGAAAGCACCCAATCGTTACTAGCAGTCAGGATGATATCATTTGTGTAAATACCGTAAAGCTTACATACAGATCGTGCCCCTTTCGTTCCGATTTCGTCAGTGCCAGTAGGGCAACTAGCCATTGCTGATAATGTTACTAAACTGGAGGCTAATATAGCTGTGCTTAAGTATTTAATTGCCATGTTAAAATCCCTTTTAGTAATTCAATTCCTTTGATTAAGGCATGTTAAATATAACAGAGAGGCTAAAATGATGGATAAAACGAGGGTTAAGATTGTTTAAAATATAAACATCAAACTATCTCATCTATGAAGCTTAGGTTTTTAATGGTTTCATAGAATGAACTATAGAAATAAATAAGTTAAGAAGACATGTTTGGTTTGCGACAGTGATTCTCAAGGTGGCAAAAGTGACGATAAATTCCTTACAGAAAGCAACCATTGAGGTGACTGATGTTAAGGAAAAGTAGGATGGAGCGCCACCTAGACTAGCTGTGTAAACTACCTGTAATTATGAAGCCTTATCTGTAGTTTCTTCCTGAAATCATAGCAAGTCGTCGATATTTTTCAGCTGACTCAGTGAATGCCCTCGATTCTTTATAAGAGCTTTTTTTCTCTCCCTTAGATCCGCATGTTTGAAACTATCGTGGATTCTTGTAGAACCATATTTCATTGCTTTGATCATAATTGGGGTATTTGCATTGCGTGTTGAGTCAAGATTGGTCTTTGTTGAAAAATTTATAATAAATTTATTTTTTCTGGATTGTTTAGCCTTAAAAATCTCTTCGCCAAATTAACAATAGGGATAAGATGAAATGACGCAGCAAAACCTATTAAATGATCTATTAGCATCCAAGTTAGCCAGAAGAAAATTTTTAACCGATGGAGTGGGAGCTGCCGCAGCTGTGACCTTTTTAGGTGGTCAGCTAAGTTCTTGTAGTGAAGATGATAAAAATCAAGATGGTTTGCAAGACCCTGACTCTGAGACGGGGCTTATCGATTTAGATCCTAATTTGATAGGCTTTAAGCGGATAGATCCGGTTCTCGATGAGACTTTTGATTCTATAGTCGTGCCTGAGGGATACACGGCTACGGCTTTTTTTAGTTGGGGAGACCCGGTTGTCCCGGAAGCACCTTCATGGCTAGCTGATGGCACTAATACAGCCGAAGACCAAGAGAAGCAAGCTGGTCAAAATCACGATGGTATGCATTACTTTCCCTTAAATGGTTCTTCAGATCATGGGCTCTTGGTTATGAACCATGAGTATATTAACCAAAATCACCTACATCCTGATGGAGCCTCTGCCATGGACAAAGACGGACCCGCCCGTCCGGAAGTTGAAGTCTACAAAGAGCAGGCTGCCCACGGAGTTAGTATTATTGAGATCAAAAAAATTGATGGGATTTGGTCTATCATCAATGACTCCCTTTACAATAGACGCATTCACGGACGGACGAAAATAAATTTATCGGGTCCCGTTGCTGGCCACGATCGTTTAAAAACCCTATCTGAACAAGAGGGACGGGTCGTATTTGGTACCTACAATAATTGTTCTATGGGTTATACTCCTTGGGGAACCTACCTCGCCTGTGAGGAAAATTTCCAAGGATACTTTGCTGATAGAAGTGCCGATAATCCTGTGGGACCTTACCAAAAAGAAAGCCGTGAACACAAGCGCTATGGTATCGGCAAAACCTCTAAATACCGTTGGGAAACTGCTCAGGAACGCTTTGATGCAACTCCAAATAGTGATTTAGAACATGGTGGGTATGTTCACGAACCCAATAAATTTGGTTGGGTTGTGGAAATTGATCCCTTTGACCCTAAATCGACTCCTGTTAAGAGAACTGCTATGGGCCGATTGGTCAGGGAATGTTCGACCCTTTCTCTCGCAGGGGATGGTACTTTTGCATTCTATATGGGCGATGATACTCGCGGGGAGTATCTTTATAAGTTCGTTCCAAATGAGAAGTTTGATAGCAAAAGTCCTGATGCAAGCCGCGATGCTTTGGATAATGGTAAGTTATTTGTGGCAGCCTTTTATGAAGATGGCAGTGGTGAATGGCTGTTGCTGAAGCATGGCAGTAACGGTCTAACGGCGATGAATGGCTTTATAGATCAAGCTGATGTCTTGATTAACGCCCGGGGTGCTGCAGACCATGTCGGCGCTACACCTATGGATCGCCCGGAGTGGGTTGCCGTTAATCCACTGACACAAGACGTTTATGTAACTTTAACCAATAATTCAAAACGTGGTAATGATGATCCTCGCCAGGCTATCAACCCGGTGAATCCCAGACAGGCTAACCTTCATGGGCATATAGTTAAACTTTCAGAAAAACACGGTTCCCCCGCTGCCACCACTTTTAACTGGGATATCTTCCTTCTTGCCGGCGATCCCAGTGCGGAAGAGGAGAATTTGAGGGGGAATATCAAGGGCGATATTTTCTCAAGCCCGGACGGCCTCTATTTTGATCAACAAGGTCGCTTATGGATTCAGACCGACTACGGAGACGATGAAGAGCAAAATAAGCCTTTTGGCTTAAACCAAATGCTGGCCGCTCATCCCGTTACTAAAGAGGTGAAACGCTTTTTCGTTGGACCAAAAGGATGCGAGGTCACCGGTATAACCAAAACTCCAGATGGTAAAACTATGTTTATAAATGTTCAGCATCCCGGTCTCTCTTTTCCTGAAAGTGATGGTAAAACTAGACCGCGTTCGTCGACCATCCTAATTCAAAAAAAGAATGGTGGTGTCGTTGGTACCTAAGTCCTTATGAATGAAGTCATTCTTTGCCGAAGTTCGGAAATTCGGACTTCGGCGTACATATTTTACAGGGCAACTTGCAATTACATATCCGCTATCACTTGCTCTCTAATGCCTTCTAGGTCGTCAAGAAGGTCACTAATATCTTCTATTCCGAGAGACAGTCAGACGATTTTTTGTCGCATTGCAGTCCAAAAATATCAGGTTTTTCTTTACCTTATCCTCGGGAACCAGACGTTTATCTTGCTCAGTACGCATCTTTGCTAGGTGGAGGAATGGGAGTGACGACTGGGGCAGCTCATCGTCCATAGCTTGATGAATCGTGTTATCAGGGCAAATCAAAAAATCAACTCCGAGACGCGATAGCTTACGAGCAATGTCTTTCATTTAATCACAAATAGTTCTACTCTTATTCTTGGTCATGAAATTAAGGTTTAAGTAAGAATGTCCAGAAGTTGGTCCAGGAGGCGCTCTAGCCAATCAAAAGTTAAAAGGATATAATAAAATTCCAAAATGGGGAGGTTTGACATGAAGCGTATAGTTATTCTTGGGGCTGGAACGGGAGGAACCGCCGCAGCCAATCATCTTAGGAAAGAATACAGTCCAGAAGAATTGGACATTATTGTTGTCGATCGCAATAACCTTCACATATACCAACCAGGATTACTCTTTGTTCCTTTTGGGATATACAAACCAGATGATATTATCCGTCCCCGCATTGATCAACTGGCCAGCGGTATTCGCTATACCCAAAGTGAGATCAAACAGATCGATCCCCAGGCCAACCAGGTCAGCCTGAGTAATGGCGACACTTACGCCTACGATGTACTTGTGATCGCCACTGGTACAGAATTGTTACCCCAGGAAACCGAGGGGCTGACTGGCACGGGATGGCAAGAAAACATCTTCGATTTTTACAGCCTTGATGGCGCAGTCAAACTCGCCTCCTTCCTTGATAGCTGGCAAGGTGGAAAACTTGTGGTCAACGTGGTTGATATGCCCATCAAATGTCCGGTCGCGCCGTTAGAATTTGTTTTTCTTGCTGACTGGTTTTTCCATGAACGAAAGATGCGAGAAAAGGTCGATATATCTTTTGTAACTCCTCTCGATGGGGCTTTCACAAAGCCTATAGCCTCTAAAGCCCTGCAAAGTCTGCTGGAAGAGAAAAATATCCAAGTTCAGACCGAATTCAACACAAGCATTGTTGATGGCAATAAAGGTACAATTGTCAGTTATGATGAAAGAGAGATTCCTTATGATCTCCTGGTAACGGTACCACTCCACGGTGGTGCTGAGTTTATAGCTAGATCACCAGGCTTGGGTGATGAACTAAACTTTGTAAAAACAGATAAAGCGACTTTACAATCGACGCTAGCTGAAAATATCTTTGCTATTGGAGATGCCACAACTTTGCCGACCTCAAAAGCTGGTTCCGTCACCCACTTTGAAGTGGAAATTCTCGTCAAAAATATCGCTTCATTTTTTAAGGGTCAAGCACTCCAAAGCCATTTTGATGGCCATGCCAACTGTTTTATTGAAACCGGTTTCCATCAAGCTCTGCTAATCGACTTTAACTATGAAGTTGAACCACAAAAGGGTCATTTTCCATTTAAATTTGGACCATTGCCCTTACTCAAAGAGTCAAAAATGAACCATATTGGTAAAATGATGTTTCACTGGATGTACTGGAATTTTTTACTCCCAGCTAGGCCCATGCCTGGCATTACCAGTCGGATGAAGATAACGGGTAAATTTTAGTCCACGATTCGAAAGGAGTGAGCGATGACAAGTAAGGAATATGCAGGCACGAATGTGGAGGTAGACGACGAAGGGTTCATGCTTGACGCTGATGCTTGGAGTGAGGATATAGCAAAAGCTGTGGCAGCTGAGCATGGCATTGAAAATCTAAGCGAAAATCACTGGAAGGTGATTCATTTTATGAGGCAGAAATTTCACACTGATGGTACAGCACCCTCGGTTCGAGCGCTTGGCAAACAATCCGGGGTATCCATCAAAGAACTCTATCAACTTTTTCCCAAAGGCCCTGCTAAATTAGCCGCTAAAATTGCTGGCGTCCCCAAACCACGAGGTTGTATTTAGCCGAGAAAGGATGACATCATGGCAAACAAAGACTCTATTAAAAAAGTTTCTATCATTATTTCCAAAGGCTCACTTGACGGGATTTACCCAGGATTGATTATGGCAAACGGAGCCCGAATGGAAGGTATTGAGACTAATCTGTTCTTTACCTTCTTCGGTATGGATGCCATCAATAAGGCTCATCATGAGCATATCAAGGTCGCCACTGTTGGCAACCCTGGTCTTCATCTAGCAACCTTAGTCGGAGCTCTTCCTGGGGTCTCTTCTCTTGTTACTCGTGAGATGTACAAATCTATGGATAAATTGGATATCCCACCGATTCCAGAATTTATCGAAATGATTTCCGACTCGGGAGCTGGTCTATATGCCTGCAAAGCCAGTGTCGAGATGTTTAAACTGACAATGGAAGACTTTATCGAACAAATCGATAGCATCATCACCGTCGGCGAATTTTATGAGATGGCAGCTGGTGGACAGATTATTTTCACCTAAGGTCTTTATTTTTTCAGGTGCGTGCTGGTAGATAAATCATAAGAAAGTGTGATTTAGTTGAAATTAACCAGTCGTGCCCCATCTTACAATATAGATGGTTGGTATTACGGCAACCAACTCAGATAGTTTTGTTCCCTTTAAAATCAAAGGGTTAGTTATTTTGATAGGTAAAAATATGAGCAAACACAAGATATGCATCGAAAATGACATATGATTCCATGGCTTTAGATCTTGGGCATTTGCTGCACTTAAGGGAGATACCTCATGATTGTGCTGCAAATACGTCAGAAGTCCCATCGAACCAGTTGAAAATTCATGGCAAGAGATTTGCTTTTACAATATTGAGAGGTTTCACCACCAACAGGAGTAAACGATGTCACAGGTAAGAACCAATCATCCGGTTTCTGAAATCATGACCAGGGACCCTATGACTATTGATATAACCACCAAAATTTCTGATGTCGCACGTATATTTTCAGAGAACTCATTTACCCACCTACCTGTTTTAGAAAAAGGCCGTGTTGCTGGGATTGTAAGTCTTTCAGACCTATTAAGAGTGAGCTATGCCGACTATTTTGGGCAAGACGAGCGGCAAGCCATGGCCGTATTAGATAATTTGAAATCCATTGATGACTTAATGACAGAAAATCCAACGACTATTAGTCCCAGGGCTAGCCTCAGGGAAGCTGCTAAAGTGTTAGCTTCAGAAAGTTTCCACTCACTTCCCGTTGTGGACCCGAAAACGGAAGAATTCCTGGGAATTATTACTACCACAGATATTATGCAGTATCTGGCAGAAGCTTAACATTACTCGCCAAAATTCTCCCTCTAGAACTTAGACAACAGTTAATTTGTTGAGGCTTAGGGGGGGATGGGTCGGTGCATTGTGATCCGAGCAATCGCGAGGTGAGCCATCATTTTGTAGGCATCTCTTAATTCTCTATAATGGCTTGATAATCTCTTTGGGCCTTCCCCTGCAGATAATAAGCAATAGGCGTGTGTCCACAAAATCTCTCTCGACTGCAGTCGAAAGCAACTCCTTTGGGTGGCAGGGGAGCGGAAAGGTTTTTTTGAATATAGAGGAACTACAACTGCTAATTTGCGGTTTTATCTCGATAATTTCATAAAATATCTAATTCAAACCTAAGTATTTTAGTTCCCTTCCTTTTTTCTAGTCGACCATGACTCTTTTCTTCGGTTACCGAAAAGGAATTACAATCCTCTCTTATATTCATCATTTTAAGATGTTCTATAAACTTCTTTTTATTTCCTATTACTATAAACACGTAATCCGCTCCTCTTAATTTTAAATATAGACCAAAACTGCTTATCGTATGTAAGGCATCCGCGGTTATTACTTTTCCTGCGATATTCATAGTATCGAGCAAAGGCATAATATTCTGAACCTCACTTTTTTTATTTGGAACTAATTGGTCGCCAACTAGAATTCCAGTATTGTGAGTTACTGCAGAAAGTATATGGGGTTGCCTATTATTGATATTTCGCGAAGCTCTTAAAGTTTTACTATCAACTGCTATAGCATCAGATTTTTCTTTTATTAACGACTCCTTTGCGTATGACCATTTTATAGCATAGATCCTTTGAAGAATAGATTTCTAATTTACCTAAACATTTACGAATTGTGCGTTCCCCTGACAAATAGCTCTGAAGAATCTACGCCATTTATCCCTGAAAGTGACAGTCGGGTGACTGACTTTCCTACCGTGACCGTATGATGGAGCGCAAGCTTGCCCGTGCGCAGAAGCATAAGAAAAAGCAAGCAAGCTAGGAAAATCCACGCAAAGACTCATAATAAGAGAATGGACGATCTCCACAAGGCTTCAACAGAAATAGTACAAGAAAACTGCCTCATAGTAGTTGGCAAATTCGGAACTAAAGGTTTAGTCAAGACTAAGATGGCAAAATCTATCAATGATGCGGCCACAACCGCATTCAAAACGATGCTGAAGTATAAAGCGAACGCGCAGCAGCATCGTATATTCGTAGAAGTTCCTGAGAACTTCTCAACCCAAATCTGTTCTAGCTGTGGAGAAATTCCAGATAGCGCGCCGAAAGGTGTGAAAGATCTTTGAAGTTCTCCTAATTTCCCAGATTTTGAGAGATAGTTAACTAACTTTTGGTTAATTCCTCATCAAAACATACTGCCACTTTACCACACTCACCGGAGGACATTAATGAGTAAGCACTGGCAACATCATTCAAAGCAAAACGATGTGTCACTAATTCACTTGGGTGTAAGTTCCAGGACACCAGACGTTCAACTAGCTCTTCCATTCGCCAAGTTGTTGTAACCCAAGAACCATATATAGTTTTCTGATCATGTATTATGTCTGGTGAAGGAGCCATTTCCATTTTCCCCCCCTCGCCAATCAGAACAATTTTACCCCATTTTCTTGTTGCCCTCACCGCCATGGCACGTGCGATATGGTGAGCAGAGCAGTCTATGGCTCTTTCCACACCATGTCCACCGGTAAGCTTTCTGACATCAGCCTCGTTATCATTTCCTGCTGTTAAGACCTCATCACAAAAATTAAGATCACGAGCTAGCTTCAAGCGCGTTTCAAGCAGGTCGATACCTATAATCATTTTTGCACCCATTTTGCGACATAAGGCAGCTGCTGCTAAACCAACCGGACCCAGTCCAGTAATTAACACAGTGTCATTACCACATACTCCTATTTTCTCAATCCCCTCATAAACAGTTCCAAAACCGCAAGCAACTTGAGCCCCGTCGACATAACTGAGCTCATCAGGAAGATGAATCAAGTCCTTTTCTTCAGCAATCATATACTCAGCCATACCGCCATCTCGTTGCCAGCCATAAGCACGACGGTAAGTGTCACTGGTGCACGAAATCATAAAGCCTCGGCGACAATCATTACAAATCCCACAACCTGATATATGATAGACAATCACCCTGTCACCATCTGAAAAATGACGACAGCCGGGGCCCACCTTTACAATTTGCCCACATGGTTCATGGCCTGCAATAACATTTTGATAACCTTCTGGACCTTTCCCCAAATGTTCGTGGTAAATGCACCGCATATCAGATCCACATATGGTGGATGCCTTCATTCGAATTAGGACTTCTCCATGCTGAGGCTGCGGAATTTCAAACTCTTTTAACTCTACGGTTGAGTTGCCAGGCAAAACCGCCCCTTTCATAATGTTCGTTTTGTGTGCCATAGTTTACTCCTGTTTTAATTAGCTTATTCCGGTGTAATCTTTCCGTCTAAATCCCAAAGAGCTTCCCAAGTCTGCTCTTCTTTCCATAAAAACACATGTCCTTTTACTAAACGGCATTGTTTATCAATTTTTGAAATTTCGCTCATTTCTTCATCTGATAGTGGTTCTGAGATGGTGCTTTTAAGGTTGGCAAGATAATTTCGAGGTGTGGTGGAAAAAGGAATAGGAATTTGACCACGTTGTACTGCCCACTTCACGCATAGAGTGGCGGGATGAATTCCGTGTTTTTTTGCTATCTTAACAATGGTTGGATCTTCGGTATCTACGGTGTCCTCTGGAGTTTTATCTCGCTCAGGTCGAGCTGGAGATCCTATTGGACAATACCCTATTGGTAGGATTCCCTGGTCTAGTACATATTGAAATAGTTCAGGTTGTTGAAAATGAGGATGCAACTCCATCTCATTGGCGGCGGGTTTTATTTTGGCGTCTTTAAGCAGTAATTCTAATTTAGGAATGGTCATATTTGACGTTCCAATATGCTTGACCAAACCCTCCTTTACCAACTGCTCCATGGCACGCCAGGTAACCATAAAATTTTTATGAATGTAAGGTTTCGCATCTGGACTGCGAGAAGACACATCACAATTTGCTGGATGATAATTGGGGAAAGGCCAATGTACAAGGTATAAATCCAGATAATCTAACTGCAGATCTGCCAATGTTTTAAGGCAAGACTTCCTTACATTGTCCTGCTCGTGCATATCATTCCAAAGTTTTGAAGTCACCCAAAGCTCTTTCCGACTCACCCCACTATCAATAATCTTTTTGAACACCCTACCAATTTCCTTTTCGTTTCCATATACGGAAGCACAGTCAAATTGGCGATATCCTGCCATAGCTGCTCCCCATACAGCTTCAGCCACTGTGTTACTATCAATTTGGTCGGAGCCAAAGGTTCCAAGACCTATTGCTGGAATTTTAGCCCCAGTATATAGCTTGCGATAAGGGATTATTTTTGGATCAACTCTATTTTTCTGGTTATTTAAAATGTTTTTTTGTGTTTTGTTCATATGATTTGAGTTTCTCTAATTTGATTGTACCAAGATTCCCTCGAAAATGAGAAATACGAAAATTTGGTCTTTGAGTAAGTAAGACGGCGCAAGCTGACCAACAATAATATTAAAAAATAGAAAACTAAAAAATGTTGGAGACTACGCCGTGGAAACGAATCTAGATAGTGTCATATCGATCTCGGAATATCCAGCCCAAGTCCCAAGGTGAGCTGAATAATAATAAAACTTACAAAAATCATTGAAATGAGCGATATCTGTTTTGCTTGGTCATATTATTTAATAAACAAGTTTTACTTTACTATGTGTTGTTTTGAAGATCGATGCGATTTATAAACTTTTTATGTGTCAGGAAGTTTGCCCATGATTATCATGCCGAGAACATCGTCTTTTGATAAATTAGTGGTTTTTTGGGTACCCACAAGGGCGCCGTTTTTGATAACTGATATTCGATCAGATAAATCGAATACATCGTGCAAATCATGACTGACAAGGAAAATACCGATACCTTCTTTTTTAAGCTGTTTTATTAACTCTGCCACCATAGCAGTTTCATGTGGACCTAAGGCTGCAGTAGGCTCATCCATAATTAAGATTTTGGCGTTGAAGTATATTGCTCTGGAAATCGCAATAGCTTGCCGCTGGCCACCTGAAAGGTGTTTTACTAAAGTTTTGAAGTTTTTAAAATTAGGATTCAATCGAGCAATTACATTTCGTGCCTCTTCAGTCATGGTTTTATTGTCAAGAGTGCCAAAGCGGGTGAGCTTCTCTCTCCCCAAAAACAGATTACCAGCGGCATCGAGGTTTTCTCCAAGCGCAAGAGTTTGATATATTGTTTCAATTCCATGGTTTCTCGCATCTTTAGGGGATTGAATATCCACTTTTTTGCCATTGATTAATATTTCACCTTCGTCGCGAGGTATGGCTCCAGACAGAGTTTTCATCAGGACTGATTTTCCAGCTCCGTTATGTCCAAGAACACCGACAACTTCTCCAGGAAAAAGATTAAGGTCAACATTGTTAACTGCCTGAACGCCACCAAATCGTTTTTTGATATTGCGCATTGCTACCAAGGGTGTGTCATTCATCGTTCTAGTTCCTAAATTTTTTGAATTGTTGTTGATCCTTGTATAATTCGTTGCCGAGTGCTTTTTTGTATGACAAAATTTTTTTTAAGATTATTACCACGGTATTTCTTGACAGTAAATCAAAAAAGGATAATCCTGCTAAAAAATAGGACAAATATAATTCTGGAATGGATTATTATGCAAAGATTTGAGCAAAAAATTGGAACGATATTGATGACTGATCAATAATGTAAATAGCTGTATGCTTAGATGGTTGGGTAGGTCTTAAACTTTTGTTCAGGATTAATCAAAAGTGGATTTTGTCCAGGCATGCATCAAATGACAGACAACTTGGTAACAATCATTCTATTGTTGATTCTTTAGGAAGGATGAATGGCGACACAGTGATATCAAAAGAAAAACAAAAAGACCTGATCCAAAAGTTTGCTGCTTTGACAGGACTGATAACCCTGACAATCATCTTTTCCGTTAGTAGTAACGCGTTTTTTTCAATGGGCAATGCTATGAGTGTAGCCTTACAGACCTCGTCGCTGGCTCTACTTGGTATTGGTATGACTTGTGTGATCATTACCGGAGGCATTGACTTGAGTGTTGGTTCTGTGTTGGCCCTCTCAGGTACTGTCGCTGGACTTCTAGTCAAAGGTGGAACCCCGATTTCTTTCGCATTCTCTGCTGCACTAGCAGTGGGGACGCTTTGCGGGCTATTTAACGGCCTGGTAATAACCAAAATGAAACTCCCCCCATTTATTGCAACTTTAGGCATGATGGGGATTGCTAGAGGAATTGCATTGCAGTTGACTGGTGCAGCTCCGGTTTCCGGATTGGGAGAATCTTTTGGTGTTTTAGGTAACGGTGCCCTTTTCAGGATTATTGAAAAGGGGACCAATGGCCTGCCTTGGGTAATTTTCCCGGGCATACCGTACCCAGTGATCATGATGATAATTTGTGCTTTATTTATCGCTTTTTTTCTCAACAAGACCAGAACCGGTAGATATATGTATACTGTCGGCTCTAGCGAGGAAGCAACGCGTTTAGCAGGAATTGGTGTCACCAATGTCAAGTTGATAGCTTATTCAATTTCGGGTTTTTTCTCGGGATTGACTGGTATTGTTATTATGTCACGATTGGTAACTGCACAACCAAATGAAGGAGTTATGTATGAGTTAGACGCTATTGCCAGTGCAGTAATTGGTGGTACGTCTTTAATGGGAGGAGTAGGAACTATTTCAGGAACATTCATTGGTGCATTTGTAATTGGAATTCTCCGCAATGGGCTCAATATGAATGGAGTTTCCTCTTTCATTCAACAGATCGTCATTGGCGCTGTCATCATTGGTACAGTTTGGATTGACCACCTAAGAAACAAGTAGTTTCTGGCAGCAATTGGAAACTAAATTTGATATAAATTATCAGTTTAATCAAAAGGTTAGAAAAAAATGAAAAATTTGATTACGGTTTTATTGCTCACATTTATGGTTCCCTTATTTTCCACTCCAGCTTTTTCAAGCAGCAAAGAAATTGCCGTTATTGTTAAAACAACGAATTCAAATTTTTGGCAAAATGTATTCAAAGGCGCAAACGCAGCGGTGAAAAAGAACCCTTCTTACCATATGACATTTCAAGGTCCTCCAGCTGAATCGATGATAGCTGAACAAGTGAATATGGTTGAAAATGCGGTTAATAGAAAAGTGGCGGGTATTGTTCTTGCGCCTTCAGATCCTGAAGCCCTTATTCCAGCGGCCCGAAAAGCTTATGAAAATGGAATTCCTTTGGTTATTATTGATTCAGCATTGGCTGATTCCGGTAAGAAATATTATCAGGCGTTTCTTGCCACCGATAATCATCTTGCAGGCCAACTCTGCGCAAAAACCCTAATATCCACTATTGGGAAAGAAGGGAAAATTGCAGTTATGTCTTACATAGCGGGAGTAGGATCAGAAATCGGTCGAGTAGGCGGTTTTAAAGAATACATAAAGAAAAACTCAAACTTAAAAATCGTTGGGACTTTCTATTCACAAGCACAAATGGCAACAGCATTAAACCAAACGACTGACGTGTTAAATGCACATCCTGATTTAAAAGGAATTTTTGGCGCTAACGAACCAACTGCGATTGGAATGGCTCGAGCCATTATTCAAGCCAATAAAAAAGGGCAGGTTAAAGCTGTTGGCTTTGATGGGAATCAAGATCTACAGGGCTTTACAAAAGATGGCACGCTCGAAGCCATAGCGGTTCAGGGATCATACCAGATGGGTGAACTTGGTGTGACAGCGATTCTGGACTTAGTAGCTGGCAAAAAAGTTAAGAGTTTCATTAATACTGGTGTTGTTATGGTTACGAAAGACAACATCGAACTTCCTGTGGCCAAAAACGTTCTATACTAACAGTTAATGCGACGGCATGCGATTGTTGACGATGCCGTCGTTTGATTGGCCTGTTTGTCAGGATATAGACCAATTCCTTAATTTTTTAAAATGGACAAAGATTTCAATAGAAAACTTAGTATGCAAAAATTTGCAGATCTGGTAAGTTGATAACAATAGTGTTGCAAGTATTTGCAAACACTGGAAGTGTTATTTTCCAGAGAATGTATGTAGAAGAAACCTTTCTGATCTGTTATATTTTTATTGTTAGATATCAAAAAGATAATTTTATTAGTATCCAAGAAAAAGCAACATAACGATCGAAATTTTCCATAAAGACATGTGTTCTGCACATCAATAAGGCATGTTTTCTACATTCTGTGTTATTAGAATTACTGAAACATTTGTTGTTATATTCGAAGGAAATTACTGAAATTGTTATGGTATTAACTAAATAATGAGAAACGAATGCTAAATGGAATTTCAGCCGCTATTTCACCTGATTTGATAAAAGTTTTGATGGAAATGGGTCATGGAGATGAAATCGTTATTGCAGATGGAAACTTCCCTGCCGAATCGATTGGACAGAGAATAATTAGAGCAGATGGTCTTGGAGTACCTGACATATTAAATGCGATTCTTGAATTGTTTCCTCTTGATGATTATGTTGACGCTCCAATAACACTGATGGCTGTTTGTGAAGGTGATAAATACCAACCTGTTATCTGGGATGAATTTAAAAAAATAATCATGGAGACTAAGAATAAAAATAAAACTATTCAAAAAATTGAACGTTTCGATTTTTATAATCAATCCAAAGAGGCTTTTGCTGTTGTCGCGACCAGTGAAACATCCCTGTACGCCAATATTATTTTGAAAAAAGGAGTTGTCAAAATTTGACCTAGTTGGGCAGCATAGTCAAGTACCACCCACCTAAAGGACACGGCCAGCGCATCTAAGTTCTTCACCGTCTAATATATTTGTAGCGAGAACAAATTTCCCCTTACTTTCCAGTTTTTTATTAATACGATTTTCGTTACAAGAATATCCCATTTTTAATTTGTAACCGATCATTCGGCTTCGTTTGGTTCCTGGAATTCTCTTTTTGATAACGACAATATTTCCATTGATATTATAATTTTGAAATTGTTCACAGGTTTTAAATATTTCATAGGATGCATCGATTTTTTCTATAAAAGATCTCGTTTCCAGCTTTTCAAGCCTGATTTTTAAGCCTGCTCTTTAACGTCGTTTCTTCTTTATCAAGTTTCTTATTAAAGGTCTCTTGTTCCTTAAATTTCGCCTCCCGGCAGCGAACGACGATCCAGCGCTGCTTTTAGCCTACATAGTTTGAAAAGGTCTAAAAATACTTATAATTCGAATAACCAGTTCAAATTCCCATCATTAGCATAATCGACGCTGCTAGCTTTCCAAAAATGTGTACCATTAAAC
>JBNKNM010000067.1:0-25626 GCA_050293845.1 Pseudobacteriovorax sp.
TTCTAGCTGCGAAGAAATTCCAGATAGCGCACCGAAAGGTGTGAAAGATCTTGGGGTAAGAGAGTGGGTGTGCAGCAGTTGTGGAGCGGTCCATGATCGTGATGTAAATGCTGCAATGAACATTCTCCGATTCGGACGTGAATCGCTGGTGCCTAAAGTGGCCCAGGAATCCCCCACTATAGCCGCATCAGCGGTTTAGTGGCGGGAGGACGTCAAAAGCTTCTTATATAATTCTATTTTGGAGGACACTGAGAACAAAATTAGTAGACTGGTTAACAAAGGAAATAGGGGGTCCGCTGAGAGGCCTCTAACACTGGATATGCTAGAAAAGTCTCTATTTATTAACTTCTTGTACAGAGAGCCGGTTGACCACGAGATGACTTCAACAAATTATCTGAGAGAAGATGAGATAAAAAACATGATCCATTTTTGTAACATACTAGATGAAGAGGCTTTGCACGCATGGAGTTCTGACGACCAGTCAAACTCTAGCCATTTGAAACTTAGTAGAATGTTCCGTTCAAAATCAATAATGTCATGGGCCGAAATATTGAAAGGAGCAATATGTGCTAAATTAGATATGCATGACGAAGATGACCGAATGAAACCATTTTACAGAAAGATCTCTGATGGCGATTTTGATAAAATTCGTCAAATTATTAGAAGGCTTGTTGACTATAAGCTTTGGGATTCGCCAGATAATTCTGAGATCGATCGGGTCCTCGCAGATAATAAAAGTGCTGTTAAAGACTATTTTAGATCAAATGGCCTGACTACCGGGTATTTATTGGGAGCTTCTGAATAAGACTATTTAGTCTACATAACAAGCATTTCTTTGTAGCTTTGATTTACCTGAAGAGAAGATGACTACTTGGGTTGGTAATTATCGATCCAGTCGCTTCTGAAAAACAGATATGTCGAAAAAATCGATAGATGTCGATTTAGAATTTCTACCTACGCTTAAATTTTATATATAACTGTTTTTATTAAGATATTAGGACAAAGAATATTGAATTTTCGCAAAAATGTAATTTTTAGGTCCCATTTTGATCTAATGTGACCTATAATTTACAAATGAAAAGTTTGAACCTAATAAAATCAATGAATAAAGCCGCCTTCACCACTCAAGAGGCAAGAGAACTTGGCATATCACCAAGAACCCTAAATTATCTCTTGAAGAGTGGTCATATTGAGCGGGTGGCTCATGGGACTTACATCCTCAGCGATAGCTCCTCCATCGACTTTATAGATCTTATTAAGGAAGCCACGACAGCAGCAGGTAAGTGTATTATAGGCTACCACACTGCTTTATACCTATTTGATGCTACGGACTCACCGCCCGAATATATTCATCTTATCACCCCCTATGGCAATACACCTAAAAAGAAACTCAACGATGTTAAGTTTCACCGTTCGAGAAAAGATCTCAGCCAATTCGATGTCACTAGCATAAACTCAATTCTAGTCACATCATTCGAGCAGACGATTATCAACCTATTAAATTCTAATGAACCTTTAGGGACAGTGTTGAACGCAATGAGAAGGTACAGACAATCCGGGCGTATATACCACTTGAATAAGCTGGTGACGATTGCGGCAAAATTTAGATGTAAACAAAAAACTAAGACACTCATAGAAGCTATCAACGATGAAAATTAACAGATTCGAACTAATTGCACAGGCAAAAAGACTCAAGCTAACTATTCCTCAAATACAGCTACTATTGGCTCAAGAGCGTTTTATTGTCCGTATCCTTAACTGTAAAGATGGCAATAAACTGGTCTGGAAAGGCGGAAGTCTCATTCTCAGAGCCTACCAAAAGTTAGAAAAGCCACGATATACAGTGGATATCGATCTATTGGCTAAAGGGATACCCATACCAAAAGTTGATGATCTTTTTATTCAGGCCTGCAGTATCAGCCTTGACGATGGCTTTGTCTTTGCAGATTTTACCAAGAGCCAAATGACACGGGAAACTCCCTACGGAGGAGACAGATACGAAATCAACTGGCTGTTTAACAAAAAGCCTGGGCCTCAAACCCTAAAAATAGACGTTTGCGCTGGGGATAAAGTGGAGACGCTCCAGGAAAGTTTTTCGTCAATCGCCATTTTCTCTTCTGAAGATCTATCAGTACAAATCTATCCACCGGAATTTATTTTTGCCGAAAAATTACAAGCCATCAGTAAGTTGAAAACTGGTAACACTAGGACCAAAGACATCGTCGATCTTTGGAATTTAGGAATGTCAGCAGATAAGAAAAAGGTATTCACTGCTATCCAAGACTGTTATCAGAATCGAAATACCAGATTCGACTTGGAAGAAATTTTAAACGTTTTGGAGGATGAAACTTTTAGAAACTACCACAGCAGCCAAATTAAGAAAAAATTTGCAACCCATGGATTGCCTGAATTCTCGAATTTGATCAGCGATATATCCTTGTATCTGAAAGAGATAGTAAATTCCAGATGACTTCCCAAAAAGAAATAAGGCGCGTCTCCCCATATTCTAGCTACCTAAAACCAAAAAACGGAGAGGGAATTCGGAGGGGAAACAATAATAAATACTGCTAAATGATGCTCACAAACGCTTAAGGATAATAACTCTATTTCTCAAAGGTTTCAGATATTTATCTATTAATTCAAACAGTTACAAAAACCGGCTTTGGGATTTCGATTCCCGCCGTCTCCGCCATATTAGCTTCAAACGACTCATTTAAATAGAAAAAATCTAAGCAGTGTTTTTAGAGGGCTCTTTTATTTTTCTATTTTTGCACAAAATTCTCGCGCAATCTCGGTTTTTTAGAGCCGAGTCAAGCGAGTATATGTGAACCTGAGCGATGGTGAGCCTACCTTCTCTCATTTTCTCTTTTTACCTGTGAGTTCGAGTGATTTTCTAACTGCTTTCGGGTCTGGTGGTTCTCTTTGTTCTGCTATGTATTTCCTAACAACATCCAAGGATGCACCGCCACAAGAAACTAGGTAATAACTTGGTGACCACAGATGTCAGCCCCGTAGCTTGCCTTTGATTTGCCGCCAGTATTCCTGATGAAGAAAGTATGACGACTTTCCTTTTAGCTTGCAACAAGATTCGATACAGCTAGCTTCGGAAGGCAGCATACCATAAGGTGTACATGATCATCCTCACCACCAAACTCGATTAGAGGTTATTGTTCCTCTAAGTTCAGAAAAATCTTTCCGTTCCCCATGCTGCGACTACCATTTTTGGAATTGAAATGGTTCACGTGCTTTATCGTGATCAGATTGAAATCCCGGGACAGACTCCCCAAGAGCGCTTTATGGTACTCGCTGCATAACTGTGTCCACTGACGGCTATCTCTGTGGCTAAGCAAAACTTTGCGACGGAACCAATTAGATCCTACCTTTACTTCCCGTACCGAGCTCCAGTAGAAAAGGGCTTTAATGGCTATAAGGGGGCAACCACCAGGGATCTGACTTCGGCATCGGTGATGTCAGTGTACCGAGAAAAGCGATGATCTGCCTGATTTCCGTTTCATCGAGTTGTAGCGGTAGAATATCAAAGTGCGGCCGATTGGGTTGCTGAGCAGGATCATAAAACGGTGGTTGTGGACGATTATAATGGGACAAGACTTCGTCGAGAGTTGTAATTTGACCGGCCTGCATGTAGGGGGCCGTTGCGGTAATGTTGCGCAGGGACGGCGTTTTAAAGGCTCCTACTAATTCTGATCCCTGGCGTTTCAAAAACCGCATTTCGTCACAATCTGATAATTTGGCATCACTCCACGGCGATAAGCAGGTGAATTCATCTTTTACTAGGGAGGCAACTCCCTCGAAACGGCCTAAGTCAACGTGATTTGGGTTTGGCTCGGGGGCACCGATATTATGAAATTCAAAGTTGGTGAACCAAGGGCCGTTGTGGCAGTTGACACAATTAGCCTTACCCATAAACAGGCGCAAGCCCATAACCTCCGTCTCGGTGAGGATCGTTTCTTGGGGGCGATTCGTGCCGGGCTTTTGATGATCATCTCCTAGGGTCTCTACAAATCGATCAAAGCGAGCTAAGGGAAGCTGGAGCTGCCGTTGATAAGCCATCAGGGCCTTGCCGCTATTAGTAAAAATTCTATTGATGGTGTTGCGGTCGTCTTCAGACATTTTTAGCCACTGCTGGCGGCTTTCTTTGTCACCAAGGGGTGAAGCAGAGCCTGGTAATTTGGCAAAAAAATCTTCGTGCGGTAGGGGACCAAACACGTTGAGGTAATCTACTGCATAGTAACGTACGATGTGGGCGGCAAGTTGCAGTCGAGTTATGCCATGCTCGGCATTGTTTTCAATAGGCCCCAAGGCTTGGGACCACAAACTATCCTTACGACCATCCCAAAACAACCAAGGACTCCAGGCAGCACTCAAAATTGATGGTGCGTTGCGTCGGGTGGTGCCTAAAGCTTGAGATCGTGGCAGACCATCGGTAAAATACTTTTGCGGTTGATGGCAACTAGCACAGGACACCTTTCTATTGGCACTTAGGCGAGCATCGAAAAACAGTTTGTGACCAAGTTTTGCAGCTTGCAGGTTGTCGGCGAAGGCATTATCGGGTGCGGGGGGGAGTGCCGGCAGCGCAGCGAGCGAGAATTGCTTTAAAAAAATGCTGTCCGCCGGAGTGAAAGCAAAAGCATCTGACTTTGTTGTAGCTAAAGTTCTATGACCATAAAAAAGTATCAAGGCTAAAGCCAGATAAGATAAGGTTGACATAAATTCTAGCAGAGATCTAAAAAAATGAGTTCGCACTTGCATTAAAGCACCAAATTGAATGTGATTGTGTCTGTACCATCGGTTAAGCGGCTTGAATCCGCTAGCGCATTATTAGCTAACTTCCGACTCGTTTCCGGAGAGCGGCTATCAGGGGAAGAAACATGAAATTGCATCACCCACCAACCTCTCATTTGAAATTTAAGCCCTTCGACCCGGTAAATACCAGGTTCGATTTCCTCACTGACCAAGGGCTGGGTGGGAAGACCGTGAACATGGCCTGGCATGTGACCTTCCAAAATAATTTTTGCACCTCTGACAGCATGACCGTCAAGGTCAGTAAGCAAAAGGAGCCATTGATGAATTTGATTTAACGGTACTCTTGAGGTACTTTCCGAATCCTCCGCGTTAGTGGAGGCAGAAAGCACTTCAATATGGGAAATGTAGCGTTGGTCTCGGGATAGTTGAAAATTGCTGATGTTGAGATCAGGTGGAGCTTGTTGTGAACTCAGAGCTGCCACTTGCAACGACATTCCTTCCGTATTAGTGCTGGGACTTGTGGCTCCTTGGGATGACTGGGGCATGTTCGGATGTACGCTGCGAATGCGAGCATTGTGGGCTAGATGACCTGTAACTGCATGCTCCGCCCTCAAAGGAGCATTGGTTTTAATCCACCGCGACCATTTTTGAGAAGTGGCCCGCTCAAACAGCTCTATAGCCTGTAGCCGTGTTTTTGTAGCCTGGGCTCTTAGTGCCGCACCTCGTTGCTGCTGTTCTAGTAGGTCTTTTGTCAGCCTTGCAGCCTCTTTTATCAGTAGCTCTTTGGCTTCCTCCTTTTGCTGTTGCCGTTTTTGAGATTGTACCTGCTTGAGCTGCCGGCGTGTTTGGTTTGCTTGAAAAATAAGCTGCCGTGATTGACTCTGGAATTCATTACTTTGGGTGAGCAAAGACCGCGCTTGTTGCTGTGTCGCTACCGACTGCTGCATGCTGGTATTCCTCTTATGAAGAGCATCCGGGGCTGCGGTCGCATGAAAAGCCATCAGCAGGAGAGCAGTCAGCGTAATACTGCGCAGACCGCTCCGCGTGACAGATATGTTCCATGCTGTCTTAAGGTTATTTCGTTTATTGAATTTCAACTGTATAATCCTCGGCTTCTCCATAAGTGAAACTTCCACATGCGGAAGGTGCTTCAGAGTAATTCATCACTACCCGCAACCGGGTTGTAATACCAGCAGCTGTGTTAGAAGCTGTGATACTTCCGGAAACTGGGGAGGAGGATGAACCATCGGAATTGAAGACACGTTCTGAGTCTTGGAACACTCTATCCTCGTTTAGGTCGATCCAAATAGCCCAGTGTTCGTTGTAAGTAGTGCTGCGAAAATCTGGAGTGAGCTTGATAGGTATGGTGGCACCGCTTGCGATGGGGATGATTTCGTCAGTGAAATCACTGTAATTTGACGAATCGCTAGTTTTTACAAAGTCACCGACAGCTATCCCCTTGATCCATTCGTAGGAACTGTTCTGGCCCGCAGCCTCACAATAAGAGGGGGTGGGGTTGGAACCATCATTGTCGCCATGATCCCCGTTTTTTATGGCATCCCAATCGGGTGCTAGCACGAAAAGACCATTACCAATATCGCTGACCACCACGTTGCCGCTTTCAAAATAAATGTAGCTGCTCCACATGCCAGAGAATTGTGCTGAGTTCGAGCCTGGAATGGTGTCGAAATATGCCACTTCCTGCATGGTCCCCGCGGCGATCTCCTCTGTAGAAAGAATGCGCAATCCAGCGCGATAATTGGTTTCAAATACGTATCCATCCCGGGTGTAGAGATTATGATCGATGGCACTATGCGGACCAACGTAACGACCCTTTTCCACGGGATTGCGCAGATCGCTGACGTCGAAAATATAGGAAGTTGTATTGTTGACACTGCCGGAGGATTCGTCCAATTCATCATTCACGACCAGAAATGATTGGGTATCGTCGAGGAGCCATCCCTGGTGTGTATAACGGGATGAGGAGTAACCGGTGCGGGAGATTTGCACCGGGCTGCTTTTATTGGAGACATCGACAATGGTAATGGTGTCTTCATTATATCCAAAACAGATTTCGCGATCTGAGTACCGGATATCGGGGCCGTTATACTTCACACATTGGGCATCATGGGTATAGCCATCGGCGGAAAAACAGCCAGCGTATGTGGCAGCCATGGGGTTAGAGATATCTATCATATATAAGCCGCCGCTACATTGATTGCTGCCGACCACATAAGCATAGCCAGTATCTTCATTGATAGCGATATTGTGGGCATTGCCAAAGCCACCGAAGTGAGCGGTTTCCGATAGCGTTGCTCCTGGGGTAACTTGTCGTAACTGACTCAAGTCGTAGATTTGTAGGCCATGGGACTTGTTGCCGCTACCGTCTGCGACAATGAACGCATGATCATTATAAACCTTAATATCACGCCACGATGAGCTTCCGTCGTGACTGTGTAAAAAACCCAGATGCACCGGATTTTCCGGGTCGGTGATATCAACAAACGCGGTACCATGGGTGCGACCGACAATAGCAATCTCTTTACCTGTAAGCGGGTCTGTCCATCCCCAGATATCGTTGAGGTTTTGCGACCCTCCACCGAGATCAGCTTTGGGCACGTAAGCTTTGAGATCAACTTTATTACACGGATAACCACTGGCAGTACCACTGCTACAGGTGGCGGTAGTACTTACCGCAACACCAGCTTCAGCTGCGTATACCGAGGGTGAGGGACCCTCATTGCTGTTATCGTATTTAAACGTGTCTGGAAACATAGCGCTGTGCCCCCAGCTAGCTGTGGGAGGCAGCAACATGATAAAGAATGTCAGAGCAGATAGATTTGTGAGCTTCATTTAGTATCTCCAGGAAGCCCGGTCCTTTAGGGCCGGTAGGAACGGAGATGCCCGTCCGGCAAGGACAAACAAAAAGCAGTCTCCAGAAAATAAGAGGGAATCGCACCCTCAATAGACTTAAAGGAGAAGGCTAATATTTAGCCTTCGCACTAAGCCCTAAGTGGTAGTACATGACGTAAGTGTTGCAATACTAACTCCTATGTTACGACGTCCTCTCGAACAGTTAAAGAGGCTTTTTACGTCTATGGCACTGAGTCTTTCAACTCAGTTTAACAATAGACACAGAGCAATGGACTTTGGTAATATCCGTAGCTTTGATATTTTATTTTATGTCGGCTAGCATACCGCATCACCCTTCTCTTGCTAATGGTCTGGCGGGCTAGTTGCCCTCGCAGGCCACTCTACGAGCCGATCCATTAGGGTCGAGTGATTGACGCAAATATTATTAATCTTGCATAAATAATTAAGACTTGAAAAAATTTTTCAAGATAATAATCAAAAAAAACAACTCCCATGTAGGATGGCAGCATACAATTGGGAATCAAGGTCGTTGATTAAAATCAACTTGCGACTGATATTGTATGGCTGAAGGCCATTTTACAGCTTATTGATAAATTAAAATTAAGGGAACCTAGATTTTGATATGGATCTGACTTTGCGTGAGTTTCGAAAAAATAAATCCTTTAAAGCAATATACGAACTATCATTTTAGGTGACCCTACTTCAGATGTCGTCACTACAGGATGCTTTCGACTGCAGTCCAGAGAGGGTGTCACTAAAAAGATGTGAATCAGCCCTGTGGCAGGGCCTTTTTGAAAATTTTCCTGATAGATGCCGACGTTAGTCAAAAAAGAACGTCAATCCAAGAGATCTCGAACTTGATTGGGGATGCGTCCCAGACGGCTGCGCTGCGGAAAAGTGCCGACAGGTATTTCAGCTACCTCATCTCCGGTTGCATATTCTATAACGGAAATGCTGTTATCACCGCTTAGCGATACAAAACAATATTCGCCTTGGGGACTCGTTGTTGCCCAATAAGGAACCATACCTACATCGGTTACAGATTGGGTACTTAAGTCATCAGCATTTAGGATAGTCACAGTATTATCGATGGTTCCGCAATCACATAGCTTTTTACCATCGTGGGAAATGGCAAGACCATGATGGGCTGAGTCATGGGGATATTCATCAAAAGATGCGTATGTTTGTAAGGCAAACTCGCTCAAAGCTTGATCGCTGCGGGCAAGTTCCTGACGCTTTTCTAGATCGTATTTGACAACCCCATTAAGGTAAGAAAGTTGTGTGTAGAGAATTTTATCATCAGCTGTAATCACATTGGGACGAATCCCCCAATCAAATTTCCAAGTATCAACAACTTCAAAAGTTGTAGCGTCTACTTTCACCAGCAAGCGATCACCTTTTTTGTCGTTATCTTCATAAGGTACCGAATTGTAACCCACATCACCGATACTGCTGTTATAAATGTACTTGCCATTTGCTGAGTAATCATTCTGATGAGGGTAGGTTCCTGTGGGAAAGGAGCCTATCTCTTTACCGGTTTTAGCATCAAATACCTGCGCTATATTGGCTGATGTTGCCGATACCACTAAGCTGTTGCCGTCCTTTGAGATCGCAGCATGATCTGCTTTAAATCCAGCGACAAAAGTGCGCCATATCTGGGGGTGGTCAGGCTTTGTCAGGTCGTAAGCAGCGACATCACCTAGGTTGGAACGGGATACATAGAGGGTTTTTCCATCGGGTGAAAGGAAAAGATCATCGACAAAGCGATCGCCTTGAGAGGGTTCGAAATGATGTAATAGCTGTTTGTTTTTGACGATGTGATAAGCAATGGCGCGCACAGGATTCGCATAGATCAAAAATCCCATTAAGGCGCGGTCAGGGTATACATCAACAGTGCCTATATTTTGTAGAGTACGAGCATCGATAAAACTGACTGTTCCATCAACACTATTCCCTACAAGTAAGACATCGTGCATGTGTGATTCGTGCATGTTTGATGTTTGTGTAGTCGCCAAGGCCTCTTGATTCAGGGATGTGGCAGTAAGCCAATTGAAAAGAAATAAACCGGCTAGCGATATCATTAGCGTGTATCGCAACATTGCCCCCATAATTATCCTCCTGTTACAGTGAGTATTGCTATGGAGAAAATATCTCATGGTTAGACTTTCTTTCCAATTTATCTTTTTCTTACTATAAAGCTGGATTTACTTAAATCTGGATTTCATCAGCAGAGGGAAATAGAAGAAGGAGTTAGCTAAAGCAGTTACCATCCGCAAAGTAGGTCGAGAATTCTATATTTCAGCGCTAGGCGATTTTGGTAATAAATATAAGAACATTGTGAATCTAAATTCCAATATAATCGATATGGTAGAGGATTAGATCAATTCTCAAAAGGCTGTTGCAAAAAGGCAGCGCTGGCTAATAATAGATTGGCCTCCATGGTCATGCCCTTCTGAAACTTTATTACCAAAAGACAGCGAGGATGGGTAGGTAGCTCGATTGTAGAATGATACAATTCCCAAAGTTTGTTGTGCTTCCCCTAAAATTTTCTAGAGCCTTGTCGATCAGCTGAAAGACTTTGATCTGCCTTAATTGCTTGGTGTAACTGATGCGCGAGCACGATCCCAAGATTGATATGAATGATTATACCAATAGACTGTCAACGCATGGTATGCAAATCATTTCTCACGATTTCAGGTATTTATACTTGAATAAAAGACTCCTTAGCGAAATCAAAATGAAGTTAGAAGATTTAGTTGGCAGATCGATGGCTGAGGTGTTTCCTGGTATAGAAAATTCATTGATCTATACTGCCATTAAAGAGTGCTTTACTAGCAGAAAAAAAAGAAGCGTTATCAATGAGTTTACTTTTCCTGATGGCAAAACAAGCTACTATAAGCTGCAGTTGGAATACATAGAAAAATATAACACTGTATTTATAATTTCTCAGGATATTACCGACGAGAAAAATGTAGAAATTCTGTTGGAAAAGACAAATGACAGACTTACCAATGAAGTCCATAAACAAACGCAAGAATTGCTAGCGATAAACCAAACCCTCACCAAAGAGAAAGAAAGAGCTATTTTGGGCGAACGTGCCGCGTCTATCTTTTTAGCGAACATGTCTCACGAGATACGCAATCCTATGAACGGACTAATCGGTCTTTTGGATATACTCAAGGAAACTTCGCTTTCTGCAGAGCAGGAAAGATATATAGATTTATCACTGAGCAATGCGGAATACCTTATTAGTATTCTTAATGATGTTCTAGATTTGTCAAAAATACAATCTGTTGGTGTAAACCTTCACCCAACTTCAGTTAAACTATCAGATGAATTGGTGAATATTGAAGCCGTGTTCGCAGCGCAAATTGAAAAAAAAGGGTTGCTGTTTCAGTGCAATATATCAGAGGACGTCCCTAATGTCATTCTCATTGATCAGGTTAGGATAAAGCAGATACTTTTCAATCTGATCGGTAACGCCATAAAATTTACAAATCAAGGTAAAGTCAGAGTTTCAGTTAAGCGCCATGAAAATTTCTTAACTATAAATGTCGAGGACTCTGGACGAGGAATTCCTATTGATAAATTACAAACCATCTTTGAGCCTTTTGTGCAAGTCGATAATACTTTGGTACGTGTCGAAGGGGGCGCAGGATTAGGACTTTGTATCACAAAGCAACTTGTGGATGCTATGGGTGGGAATATTAAGGTGGAAAGCACGGAGCATGCAGGGAGTTTGTTTCACGTTTCCATACCGCTAGTCGTACCTGATATAAAAGCACATCGTTATTCATCCATAGATGAACACCAAAGCGCTCCGCAATTCACAATAAAAATCCTTATAGCTGAAGATAATGAGATTAATATTGTCGTCCTAACAGAAATTTTAAATAAAATTGGTTGCAGCTATAAAGTAGCCAGAAATGGAGAAGAAGCGGTAGCGATTTTCCAAAAGGACGATTTTGATTTAGGTCTTTTTGATCTTCATATGCCTCTAAAAGATGGTTTGACATCAGCAAAAGAAATCAGAGCCATAGAGAAGACTAAGGACTTTAGAATGCCTATATTTCTGCTAACTGCAGATACTATTAATAGTTTGAAGCCACTGCCAGATGTAGATGGTGTATTAGTAAAACCAGTACGAAGAAACACACTTGTAGAGCTTATTAAAAAAATAGCATCGCGTTCATCTCAAGTAGTTGCCTGAATACTCTCATATGAATTTTTTAAAGCATGGCTGATTTAGTCAAGTTTCTCGAGCTTTTAGGTTCGAAAAAAAGCTAACGAGTAAAATAGGACTAGTTGGAAACCTCGTAGGCATAAAATATTTTTTTAGAATTTAATGAATATCTACCATTAGGAATCATTATAAAGCGAAGTGTTGCGATATATTTTGAAACTAAAAAAGCTGCAAAACTATATTTAAAACTAACCAAAAGAATTGATCGGTATTAAGTTAATAGAAATAATTGCAGCAGGATAGCGTTAAAAATAAATATACAGGAAATGCATGAGAATAATTTATTGTCATTTGAGGTACAACCTTTAATAAAGGGGAATATGCGAATATTACTGATTATGCCGACTGAAATCGAAATTTCGCAGAGAATATGTGTTTCATTTTTATTGAAATCAGATGTAACCTTGCGCTAATGAAGTGGGTTGCATGCTGATAGACTAGTACAGCCCTTAAAGAGACATTCTTAATAATTAGGTGAAAGATGAAGATTGTTCTAGGGACCATAGAAAGGGCATTTCATTCCTTTATAAACAAGTCTGTTATGCTTATCGCATGGTTTTTTTTAAGCTGCAGTATTCATGTTGGAAATCCAAAAGATTCCGAAGGAAATCCTGATCAGAAATTAACGGCCGAAGTATCTCTTATGATATCGGGATATGGATTCGATAGTGACGAACGATTGGAACTCAATATTGATAGGATTATTTTTAAGTCAGCAGATCATGCTTTAGATAATGAAATTAAAGGACAGCTCCACTATGATTTAAAGTTGATGAAAAGCAATGAATGGCAAACTTTTATAATAAACGACGAGTCGATAGCTGCTTCTAAATATACTGAAATTGAAATCGTATTTAACGATTCCGAACATGGTTTCTTTTATAAAGATAACCAGCCTTATTCTATTTATTTTGAAAATGGTTCTAATTCCTACTCTATCCCTGTAACTATTACGCTTGCTACTGTTGATAAGACTTTAATTGATTTATCGTTTAGCACGGAAAATTCTATTGAATCAATCAAGTCGGATGGTAAAGTTACAGGTTATCTATTTAAAAATGCTTTTACGGTATACCAGAGAAACAGGAATCCCCTTAGAAAAAAACTCTGATCTAGGCTATGGGAAAGTGAGATCTAAACGTTTGCAAATATATGTAATCATGATGATGAGATTCTTGCTTCCTCAGCTTGTGCCGCATATGATATGACTGTGGAATTATGGGAGGAAGTATGTTCACAAGATTGCTTGTATGTCTTTATATCTCGATTGTCATGATATCATGTCAAACAATTCAGAATGAGCGGAAAAGGCCAATTAGCAACTATAAGCCAAAAACCCGTGAGTATTTCATTGCTGCAGAGCCTGTTATTTGGGATTATGCACCAAGTGGTAAAAATCTCATTCACCAGAAGATGGGATTGGGTGAGTGGGGAAAAAAGACAAAATATCATAAGGTCCGGTATATCGAATACACGGACAGTTCCTTTAAAACGCCGAAACCTCAAGAAGAGTACTTAGGAATTTTGGGTCCCATTATCAGAGCCGCTGTGGGTGATACCATTAAGGTTCATTTTAAAAACAGAGGCAAGAGAAGCTACAGTATTCATCCTCATGGGGTGTTTTATACGAAAGAGAATGAAGGAGCTAACTACAGCGGTAATAAAACGTTAGGGGGTTCTGTTCCTCCAGAGGGAACTTACACCTATACCTGGGAAGTCAATGAGCGAGCCGGACCAGGACCCCAGGATGGCAGTTCTGTGGTGTGGATGTATCATTCCCATGTGGATTCGGTAAGAGATATTTACGAAGGTTTGCTGGGTCCCATGATTGTAACAGCAGCAGAGTTTGCCACAGATGATGCGCGACCCAAAGATGTCGACCGAGAATTTGTGAACTTGTTTATGGTGAATAATGAGTCTCCGGATGATGAGGAAATTGAAGGGGACCTAATGCACAGCATAAACGGTTATATATTTGGGAATCTTCCGGGCTTAGTTATGAACAAAAATGAACGAATTCGCTGGTATCTAATAGGTATGGGAACTGAGGTTGATCTGCATACTGCTCACTGGCATGGTGAGACGGTGCTCCATCAAGGTCGCCGTAAGGATGTTGTGGAGCTGTTACCAGCATCATTAACCTATGCAGATATGATCGCTTCTAATCCTGGTAAATGGCTTTACCATTGTCATGTCACGGATCACATCACAGCAGGAATGATTGCAACCTATCGAATTAGGTGATGATCGGCATCATAGCTGACCTCCACTATGTTATATTTAGCTGAAGATTTTAATTAGCCATTGGCAACTAGGAATGTTGCACAGGTTGTCAGCATGAACTTAATGTTTCATGGGGCATAATCAGTGAATCGTAATCGGGCGGTCCTCCTAAAATCTCTTACCTTTTTTAACTCGGCAAATGGGAGGCGCATCAACATAGCGATATGCACATTGCCGTGTTGGTATTAAAGGATCGTGCGCTTGCTGTGAGGTGGAGTATGAATCGCAAGTATAGGTACTCAGACTCCCATCAAAAAACCCAGCCTTCTGTAGCAAGACTGGGTTTGGTTTTTAGACGTTAAGCTCTGGAGCTTAGTACTAACTTGTAATCCTAGCGATTGAGCTTGCGCAGTACATACTGCAATATCCCACCATTATTGTAGTAGCTCAGTTCATCTTCAGTGTCCAAGCGGCACAGTAATTCTATCGTTTGGCTGCTACCATCTTCGTAGGTGATCTCACAGGTAACGGTTTCCCGAGGACTTAGCTCGTCGACACCACGAATAGTGAAGACCTCTGTACCTTTGATACCCAAGGATTCCCGGCTATCATCTCCCGTAAATTGCAGCGGTAAAACACCCATACCAATCAAGTTGGAACGGTGAATACGCTCGAAGCTTTCCACGATAACAGCACGAACGCCGAGGAGGTTGGTGCCTTTAGCAGCCCAGTCCCGGGATGAACCTGTACCGTATTCTTTACCACCGACAACAACAAGGGGAGTATTGGTTTCCCTATAAAGCATGGCGGCATCGTAAATGGACATCTGCTCGCCAGAGGGTTGATGTTTAGTAAATCCACCTTCGACACCTGGTACCATTTCATTGCGAATGCGAATATTGGCAAAGGTGCCGCGCATCATCACCTCATGATTGCCGCGACGGGAGCCGTAGGAATTGAAATCTCGCTGCTCAACGCCATGATCGGTAAGGTATGAGCCGGCGGGACTGTCTGGTTTAATCGATCCTGCTGGAGAAATGTGATCTGTAGTCACACTATCGCCTAGGACCGCTAATGGTCGGGCGTTGATAATATCATCCTGGCCAGATGCTTCTTGCGTCATGTTTTCGAAGAACGTGGGGTGACGCACATAGGTACTGCTAGCATTCCAGTCAAAGGTGAAGCTTTGCTCTGCTTCAATGGCTTGCCACTGTTCAGGTCCCGCAAAAACATTACCGTAACGATCTTTGAACATTTCGGGAGTCAGGGACTGGCTAAGAGCTTCTTTAATCTCAGCATTTGAGGGCCAAATATCCTTGAGATAAACTGGGTTTCCATCCTGATCATCGCCCAGGCTATCTTCGGCAACATTGATATGTAAGCTGCCTGCAATGGCATAGGCGACAACAAGTGGGGGAGAGGCTAGGTAATTGGCCTTGATGTCTTGGCCGATGCGTCCCTCAAAATTGCGGTTACCGGAAAGTACGGAACAAACCACAAGCTTTTCGTCATTGACAGCTTTAGAAATATTCTCAGGAAGACCTCCTGAATTACCAATGCATGTCGTACAACCATAACCCACAAGGTTAAAGCCCATTTGGTCGAGGTATTCTTGCAAGCCTGCTTTTTCGAGGTAGTCGGTAACAACTTGAGAACCGGGGGCTAGAGAGGTTTTGACCCATGGCTTGGTAGTAAGGCCTTTTTCGACGGCTTTTTTGGCTACTAGACCTGCTGCCAATAATACCGATGGGTTTGAGGTATTGGTACAGCTGGTAATAGCGGCGATAGTGACATCACCATGCTGAACTGTGAAGTTTTCGCCTTCCACGTTTACTTGGCGCTCAATTTCCCCATCATCAAATTCATAGACATTTTCTAGAAGGTCTCCAAAGGCTACTGCGGCATCGGTAAGGTTAATACGGTCCTGAGGGCGTTTGGGGCCAGCAAGACTGGGTTCAATGTCGCCGAGGTCAATCTCAAGGATATCGGTGTAAACGGGCTCAATAGCTGGGTTTCGCCACAAGCCCTGCGCTTTGGCATAAGCTTCTACTAATTTAACTTGATGCTCGTTGCGGCCAGTAAAAGTCAGATAGCGGATCGTTTCTTCATCGATGGGAAAGAAACCGCAAGTGGCTCCATACTCAGGAGCCATATTTGCAATGGTGGCACGATTGGCTAGGTCGAGGTGATCAAGTCCTTCTCCGAAAAATTCTACAAATTTACCGACGACACCCTTTTCGCGCAGCTTTTCTACCACTGTAAGGACGAGATCTGTAGCCGTAAGTCCTTCTTTTAAGGAGCCGGTTAATTTGAAGCCGACCACCTCAGGGATTAGCATAGAAACCGGCTGACTCAACATGGCAGCCTCGGCTTCAATACCACCAACGCCCCAACCTAAAACGGAAAGACCGTTGATCATCGTAGTGTGGCTATCTGTTCCCACACAAGTGTCGGGAAAAATCCATGATTCACCATCAACTTCCTTGTGCCATACAACTTGGGCTAAGTATTCAAGGTTTACTTGATGACAGATACCGGTTCCTGGGGGGACCACCCGAAAATTATCAAAAGACTCTTGGGCCCATTTAAGGAACTCGTAGCGCTCGGCATTTCTTTCAAACTCAAGATCAACGTTTCTGTTGAAGGAGTCAGGCTTGCCAAAATAGTCTACCATGACCGAGTGATCAATAACGAGGTCGCAGGGAGACAGGGGATTGATCTTTTTGGGGTCACCATCTAATGCGGTCATCGCTTGGCGCATTGCGGCCAAGTCTACCACTGCAGGGACACCAGTAAAGTCTTGCATCAACACCCGTGCCGGATGGTAAGCAATTTCGTGCGAAGATGTTCTGGCTTCCAGCCATGTGCCGAAAGCCGTGGCGTCTATATCCCGGACAACGGTTCCATCCTCATGGCGTAGAATGTTTTCAAGCAGCACCTTTAAGGAAAGGGGAAGGCAGTCTATATTACCGACACCGTTATGCGCTGCGTCAGGAAGACTAAAGTAGTGGTATGTTTTTCCATCTACATCCAAGCTTCTTTTTGCCGAGAAGCTGTCGATTATACTATGTCCCATGAAAACCTCATCTGTCCTTTAGTACCAAAACGATAAGGAAATCGTTTTGAGCGATTCTCAGAAACCAAGAATGTTATAGGATTGGTCAGAAATTTTAAACTATAATCCCAAAATTAATGTGGACGCCCGATTCTTAGGGAGCCACTGTAACCAATGAGTTTTGAGCATCTAATTAATGGGGGGAGCTTTTTCTGGAAACTGCAGTGTCAGTATGGGTGACTGCAGCGACTTGTGACTAGCTAAAAGTGAAGATAATCAATACTATAACAAAAACGTAGGTTGATTCCATCAGGAGGAAATATGAAGTCGGAGTCCATTCTAGATGTTAGTAAAGCAGTCAAGGAACGTTACAGTGAGGCAGCCAAGAGCCAGGTGGCAGCTTTATGCTGTCCTGTTGACTACAATAAGGAATACCTCAAGGTGATTCCAGAAGAAGTCATTGAGCGCGATTATGGATGTGGTGACCCTTCTGCTTATGTAAGAAAAGGGGAGACAGTCCTAGACTTAGGAAGCGGTGGTGGCAAAATTTGCTTTATTGCCTCCCAAGTGGTGGGGGCTGAGGGCAAAGTTATTGGCGTAGATATAAACGATGACATGCTGCAGTTGGCGAAAAAGTCTGCCAAAATAGTTGGTGAATCAATCGGCTACCATAACATAGAATTTCGCCGTGGTAATATCCAGGATTTGCGTCTTGACCGCGATAGGGTCGACAACTATCTTCGGGAGTCCCCTATAAAGAACCATGAAGATCTTAGCAAGCTAGAACAGTATATGGAAGACCTGCGCAACCAGGAGCCGATGATTGCCTCAAATTCTGTAGATGTTGTGGTTAGTAACTGCGTGCTGAATCTGGTAGCAACCGACGAAAAAGCCAAGTTACTTGCAGAAATTTTTCGAGTCCTAAAACGAGGAGGACGAGCAGTCATTTCCGATATTGTCTCCGATGAGTTTGTTCCTGAAGAGATGCGGGCTGACCCCGAGCTGTGGTCCGGTTGTATATCGGGAGCATTTCAGGAAATGGAGTTTCTTAAAGCTTTTGAAGAAGCTGGGTTTTATGGTGTGGAACTTGTTAAACGTGATGAGCAACCCTGGCAAACCGTAAATGGCATTGAGTTCCGTTCAGCGACAGTGATTGCCTATAAGGGTAAGCAAGGAGAGTGCTGGGATCACAATGAAGCTCTTGTTTATAAGGGACCCTTTAGTAGCGTAGCTGACGATGATGGCCATGTGTTTCCTCGGGGCGAACGTGTAGCCGTTTGCAGGAAAACTTTTGATATCCTTACTAAGGAACCCTATAGCAGCCACTTTTATGAAATTAAACCACGTGTTGAGGTCCCTGCAGGGGCTGTGCAAACTTTCCCTTGTGATGCCGCTACTATTATCAAAAGTCCGCGACAAACTAAAGGAGAAGATTACTCCGCTACAACGGACAAGTCCGAAAGCTCTTGCTGCTGATGATACCAAAGCTTAGCGTAGTGGTGCCTGTAGCTCCTGGAGACCATACTTGGTTGCAGCTTCTGAACCTGCTAGACCATCTTACGATACCCTGTGAGTTGATATTGGCGGCTTGTTTTTCTGCGAGTCCCCAGGAAAAACAAGCCTATGAAACCTGTCGTGTAAGCTTGCCCTTTAAAGTCAGTTATTCTCCGCAAGGACGCGCTCGGCAACTGAACGAAGGCTTTCGCGTAAGTCGGGCACCATTAGTATGGTTTCTGCATGCTGATTCCAGAATGGAGTTGCCAACCCTCAGACGGTTGGAATATTTGGTGAGCAACTATACAGAGGGGCTGTATTATTTTGATTTACGCTTTAACAAAGAAAAGCTGTGGAACATGACCATTAATGAGTGGGGGGTGAAGCTACGATCCCGATTATTTAAGCTACCGTTTGGCGATCAGGGTTTTCTATTGACACGTAATATGTTCTTAGATCTGGGCTGTTTTGATGAAAAGCTCTCCTATGGGGAAGATCATCTCTTGATTTGGCGCTGTCACCAAAAGCGCATTCCCGTGCGATTTGCGCAGGCATCGCTGATGACAAGCGCCAGGAAATATGAGCAGGGAGGCTGGTTTGCCACAACCAAGCGTCATGTGTACTTGACTTTTAAGCAGGCAGTTCCAGAATTTAAAAAACTAATGAGATCACGATGGAACGATTAGATGTAAGTGCAGCAGCGGTTTTTGTGAAAACTATCGGTTTGTCACCTCTAAAAACCCGTCTGGCAAAAGACCTGGGCACTGAACAAGCTCAGCAATTCTACCGTTTGTCCTGCGAAGCCATAGCCGAGGTTATCCAAAGAAGGGCTGCAAAACTGAAAGGGTATTGGGCTGTAGCTGAGGGAGCACAGGCTTGGGAGCGATGGCCAACGTTAGAGTGCCTCGATCAAGGGACGGGAGGCTTAGGGGAGAGACTGCATAAGATCTACGCTGAATTGCTAAAAAGCTATCAATTCGTAGTCCTATTGGGTGCGGATGCTCCACAGCTCAGTCCTGGTTTGCTCGATGTGGCTATGGAACAAGGAGCCGATGGCAGTTTTGTTATAGGTCCTGCTACGGATGGTGGATTTTATCTTTTGCTAGGATCTAAACCGATTCCCAAGGAGTGTTGGCTCAACGTCCGTTACTCGACAAATCAAACCAGATCTGAGCTTGTAAAGCATCTTAAAAAAATAGCTCCGGTAAAAGAAATGGGGAAGCTCACTGATGTTGATCAGATGTCAGACTTAGAAATATTAGCAAAAGAACTTTGCGTCCAAGACAGCTTGGTTCCTGGTCAGGATCGACTAGCTAAGTGGCTTAAAATTATACTAAATTCCACCGCTCATGAAATCTAACCCCATCGTCGGTGACGGCGGTAATGAAAACGGTACTCATTAGATGATATAGTACTAAGGGAGGTATTAGCTTCCGTACAAGCTAGTACTGTAGGTATTTTCGGATACAGTGCAGTGCTGTAGCTTATTCTGCTGTCAATAAAAGCAAAACAACTTGGGAAACAGAGTATGTCTAAGGGAATAGGACAAGGAGGAGCTTGGGTTCTTTCCATACTTGTAAGCAGTCTACTGTTTGCGGGTATATTAACATTGGTTCTAAGTATCGAGCAGCGTCATCAGAATAGTGAACGCATGCCACTGACCCAGGAGTCGGATGAATACGAAATTACTAGTGAAGACCCTGATGAATTTGAAAACACTTCAGAGGATATAAAGCACCATGATAAGGCTAAAGAAAAGTCTGAAGATGGAGAACATGAGATCAAATCCGACGATGAGGCTGCTACAGTACCTAAGTCTAAAAAAAAACACTATGGTCTTATACAGGAACTACAGGGCCGTCTCACTGGACAAACTTAGCCCCTGCCTATCGAGCCTGCAATTTGGGGGCGTATCAATCACCAATAGATATTATAAAACCCATTGGCTCGCCTGAGCTAAGGCCTCTTATTTTTGAGTATCAACCTGTAGGCTTGGATATAAAGTTTGATGGTAACATCATATCAGCTATCCCCCACGGACCAGTATGGGTTCGCGATGATTCGCAAAAATATCAGCTACAAAATATTAGCTTTCATACTCCCTCAGAGCATAAGGTCAATGGGGATAGTTATGATGGGGAGATTCACCTGATGCACCGCGGTGGTGGACAAACGATCATTATTGCTGTTTTCGTCCTTGATGGCAGCAAGCATCGAGGGCTTCAAAAACTATTGGAGCGATTACCACGGCGAGCTGGAGCCATGAGTCAGGTGACTGATCTGGATCTCAAACAGTTGCTGCCGCGACGTAAAACCTACTACCGGTATATTGGTTCCATAACCTATCCTCCTTGCACAGAAGGGGTTACCTGGTATGTGCTGCGACAGCCAATTTACTTGTCCAGTTTTCAGCTTGATCAGTTAGAGTTGAGTCAGGGTAAGAATAACAGACCTGTGCAGGGCTTAGGCCAGCGCATTCCTCTCGAAAGCCGCTAGCTCCTGCTTAGGAGCCTTAAAGTCCAAACCCGATAAAGTGCTTCCCAAATGATGCGACTAGACATTTTAGATTGCCCTTCGCGCCTTTCGGAGAAAGTTATGGGAATTTCTTTAATTTTGAACCCTGATCGAAAACTCCGGTATTTGAGCTCGATTTGGAAAGAGTAGCCTTCACTGCGAATGGCATCCAGATCTATGGTCGTCAAGACTTCCCGTCGCCAGCCGTTGAAGCCGCCGGTGAGATCAAGAACAGGAACTCCTAAGATAAGGCGGGCATAGAGGCTACCAGCACGGCTGATGAGCTGGCGAAACCAATGCCAATTTTCAGTGGTGCCGCCACTAATATAACGGCTACCAATAACTGTAGGATAGTTTTTTAGTGCGGCGATCATAGGGGGAAGAGCTGCAGGGCTATGGGAAAAGTCGGCGTCCATTTCGATGACCGCCTTAAAGTTATGCTGCAAAGCCCATTTAAAGGCTGCAATGTAGGCAGAACCAAGCCCTAGCTTGCCAGCCCTTTTGATCAGATGAAGGGAGGGGTGGTTTTGCATCATTTCCTCTACAACTTTTGCAGTGCCATCTTGACTGTTGTCGTCGATGACCAGAATATGAAGTTCGGGTAACAGCTTCCAAATTTCATTGATAAGGGGGCGGATATTACTGGCCTCATTGTAAGTTGGGATAGCCACAAGTGTGGTTTTTGCATTTGTCATAACTGGCCTTATCTAAGCGAATCAAAAGCTGTACCAAAAGAACTCTTTGAACTATCATAATGGAAATCGCATGACACTAGTTTTTTAACCCCATTAGGAGTCCTTAATGGACGAGCGAAAAAGATCGGAAGCAGATAATGTAATTAATCTGAAGGATCGAAAAAAAAATAAAAAAAATAGGCAATTACGCAATTCAGTTCAGGCTAAAAGGGGGCGGCATAAGGGGAACGGGCCGATTAAGGGTAAATATTCTTTGTGGCAGTACATTCAATTAATTATCTTACTCGGTCTGGGAGCTTACCTGATGCACATGTGTCGTGGTTAGCTTTGCTCTAAGCTGGTAAGGTATAGAGTCCATTCGACAGCTGTCAAGGAGCGTTTTTGCTCGTTACAGTTGTAACAGCAAGGAACTAGATTACCCTTAGTACTTTTCCCCCCTCGGCTAATAGGTACTATGTGGTCCATTGTCACCGCTTCGCGTCCTATGGCAGCTTGGCAATAGTAACAGCTGGTATCCTGGATAAGATTTTGCCACCACCGGGACTTTTTTAACTCTTTCGCCTTTTGCCGTTCTCTACGGCGTGTTATTTCATCAGGTTGCAATGATACTCCTCCCTACACACCGCTAACTTATCTTGTCAGTGTGACATCGTCAACCTTAACCTGCTAAGTCTTTACGACGGAATACCCAAGATCCACAGCTTAAAAAGACAATGATCAAAGCTCCCCCATAAGCCAGTCTGCTAAGTATCTGTTCCAGTGTGATAGGGCTGTTTTGCACACCAATTTCATAGAGGTTGAAGTAGTGAAGGTTCCAAATACCGGCTAAGGTTTCGATAATAAACCTAAGTTCTTCAGGGGTGTCCGGTGCCATGGTCTGCATCAGGGGTCCTGTTAGCAAGCCGAATAGGAAAATCCAGACGGAACTGAAAAGAGCGATGGCATAGGAGGAAAGGGTGGCCATCAGCATGGCAAGCGCTCCCACAACCAACCAAGACAAACTGAGAAGGCCGAATATGGCTATAGTGGAGACTTTAATGAGACCAATGCCATATGCTAAGTATACCGTCTGCCAAGCTCCCAAGAAAATAACCCCTAAAAGCAGTAGGGCTAATGCCAGTCCGCAATACTTTGATATAAGCCACTCAACACGTCCTACGGGGGACGATAGTTGCACTTCAATGGAGCCTTCTTGGTGGGAGTCATTGATGATTTTCACCCCCCAAAAGATTGCCACAGTGGCCCCAGTAAGATGATAGGCAGCAGTCCCCAAATCATAGAGAATCTTAAAAAACTCTTCGACTCCCCAGTAGCTGGCCAGCCCGGAGAGGAGAAGCAAGATCATGCCTGCAATAGCAGCGGGTAAAAAGACTTTATCACGCCTGAGCCTTAAAAAAGTTTCACTAAGAATCGGTATAAAATTTGCCATGCTATGCCTCCCCTCGGGCAAAGTATTTCTCAAGATCTTTCTCGACAAAGCCTTTATGTTTGGTAAATGAGACAAGGATGATCCCGTTTTCAACAAAAGCTTGCACCCACTTAGCGGCATCTACATATTCATCAAAGCCCAGTCGGAAAAGATAGTCTTTGTCGTCCATATAGTCCCAATCAGGAAGACTGTAGTTATTTTTGAGATCGACTATGGTCTGCTTTGAAAGGCCTGAGGCTTCGAGTTTATAATTAAATAGTGGCTTTGGAAGTTGCCCACTGATGGGGTTTATCGTTGAGTAAGCCAGGCGGCCCTGACGCAAGATATGAAGCTCATCACATACTTCGTTGACCGACCAAAGTTCGTGGGTGCAAAGAATAATTGTTTTCTTGTCTTTGCGAATGCTAGCAATCAACTGCGACATTAATGAGCGGCCTAAGGGGTCCAGTCCAGAAAACGGTTCATCCAGAATAACAAGATCTGGATTATGGATGGTGGCTTGGCTCCAAGATAAACGTCTGCCCATGCCTTTTGATAGTTTGCTGACCCTCTTATGACGATGGTCCCAAAGATCTACTTCCACCAGTTTTGCTTTGACGAGATCCGGGTAAGATCCTTTGGGAATACCTGATGGTCTAAATATTTTGAGTTGGTTCATCAAAATTTCATGGGAGCTCAGATTCAAGGGGAGTTTATTGATTTCTGGCATGTAACCGATGCTGGCTTTGTCCTGCTGTTGCATGGGTTTGCCCTTAAAAAGAACCTCGCCTTGGTCGGGCTTTAAGAGCCCAAAAATAGTTTTTATGGTTGTGGTTTTACCAGCCCCGTTATGACCCATAAATCCAGTGCATTTCTCTTGGGGGAAGTCGCAAGTGATATTCTGTATTGCTGTTTGCCGCTTTACGAAAAGGTCCTGACTGAAGGACTTCTGAAGATTGCGAATTGAAAGGATAGGTTGACTAGTCATTTTTACCACTTTCTAAGGAGGGGGATGATTGTTGCTGCTGTGATGCTACTTGCATTTTATATAACAAGTCCGAAAATTCTTCGGATTGGGGGCTGCGGGAAAGGATTTGGATACTTTGCTGCAGATCGTCCTCGGTAAAAGCGGAAGAATCAGTCAACTTGCTTACGAGGCGCTGTACCCACGAGGGACGGTGGGGGCGGCTGGCTGCCATATTGAAAAATGCTGCAGCCTGTGCAGGTTCCTTAAGCAGGACGGCATGAACATAACCCTGTAGCATGGGAATACGCCAGGACTGTGGAAAGGCCTTTAAACCTAATAATGATATCTCTTGGCATTCTTCGGGGTGCTTGAATTCATCAAACATAATAATGCATGAAAGCATGTAGCTGGTTTCCAAGCGCGGCTGGTGACGAAGGACCGATCGAATCAAGACCATCATTCTCTCCGGCTCCCTTGGGATTTGTTGGTCCATGAGAGTTTGCAGCAACCAAATGGTGATGAAGTCATGATAAACATTTTGGTGACCTAGAGTCACAATATTGATTAGATTTGGCGATAAGCTCACTAGAGGTGGTGCTTTGAAAGGGTTAAAGCTTTTATGGAGTTCTTGCGTTCTATGTGACTTTGTTATTATAAGATAGCTGAGAGCGAAGGCTATCGAAAACACAAGAATCAACTGCGACCTGATAGACTTCACTATACCCCCCAAAACTTTGGGGTGATTTATGCCCCAAATCTTGCATAGCTCTTAAGGTAAGAAACTACACTGGATTGTAAAAAGATAATAATCATTATAACAACGATTGGGGCCCAATCAAAAGGTCCTGGTAGGCGATGTGTAAATTTTCTAATGGGACGATATATGGGCTCAGAGATGGAGTATATCATTTGTACTAAAGGATTATTAGAATCTCCTACCCAGCTTAATAAAATTGAAATAATTACGATAAGCTGAATAAAATTCAATAAGTAATTTAGGACCTCAGCAATTCCATTAGCTAGGGCAGCATCCATAGGTATCCCCCTGTGAAGTTATTCATAACGTATCCTCTCATAGACCAAAGCCTCCAAGTTAATGGTGTATCTGGGCTCTATTGTAATTCCTTTTGCTCGTATCCTTCACCTGATATTTGTCAGGTGCGTGTGCCAAATATGGCCGTCCCCACCCGGACCAAATTTGATCCCGCAGATATAGCGATATTAAGATCACCGGTCATCCCTAAAGAGAGCAGCCCTTGGCCGACCTTGTCAGCTTGCTGGCGCAGCATGGTGTATATTTCGGGAGCCTCGGTGAGGGTGTCACTGTATCTTGCAGGGGGAATTGCCATTAAGCCCATAACTTTTAGGTTATGGCAATGGCTGGCGATT
>JBNKNM010000068.1:0-25098 GCA_050293845.1 Pseudobacteriovorax sp.
AAATGGAGCGGTTTTTTTCTGAGGGCCAAGACAGTCTTGAGCTAGAATCGGTGAAAATTGGCGAAGTATTAGGCCAAATGCAAGAAATTTATGGAGAGCGCTTACGGGCGAAAGAAATCAAGTTGATTCAACGTCTTGAAGTTGCTTCCGATACAGAGTTTCTATCAGATCGTAATATATTAGTTTTTAATATCCTTAGTAATCTTTTCTCGAATTCCATAAAATTTACGCCACGACAGCATAATATCTATATAGGAGCTAAAAAAAATGGTCGCTGGATGCAGATTTGGATTGAAGATCAGGGAGTCGGCATTTCACCGTCCCAAGTTCAAGCTATTTTAGAGGGAAATCCCCAGCGTCTTTCTAGCTTGGGAACCGAGGAGGAGAAAGGAACAGGACTTGGCCTTAAGATTGTTATGAATTTTGTCGAAGTTTTAGGGGGAAGGTTTGATGTTAAATCACGGTGCCAAAGCTCCCATCCGGGAAATCATGGCACCCTTTTTACGCTTTCGTTTCCTCTAATAGTAGCTTAGTAGACTAGGATCACCGAAAGGAATGGTATTATGAAAACCTCCCTTTTATTATTAGTCATAACTTGTCTAACCAGTTGTGGCATCGAAACAGGCCAGTCCCTTAAGGTTGTCATCTATGGTATAAATGTAGAACCTGCTGATGTTCAGGGAGATACCACTCCCTATAGTATTAAGCTGTCTTTAGAGTCTATTACATTTTTAGCAAGTGCTTCCGGTGGAGTTCCTGCTTTCTCAGGGCCAGCTCAAGAGATTACAGTAGTCGATCGTAAGCAGCGAATCCTTGACTATGATATTTCAAACTATAAAGGAGAAACTATAAGTGATTTAACGATCAACTTAGGAACTTCGTATGTAGCTTCCACTCTTCAGGGTGAGGTTTCGGGAAATTTAACATCAGGTGCTATTGTTTATGGTGATACTTTTGAGGTGGAAACCGGCAAAAGTGTCACCATTGACTATCAAATAAATTGGAAGAATATTATTGGTATTGATACTCTAACTGAGCCAACGTTCACTATTCAAAAGGACTGAGTGTTGCCAGAAGTTCTGTAGACTATTTTCAATTGCATCCCATTATCAACTGAAAAGGTGCCTAGCTCGTAATTATTTGATAGACTACCTCCCACTATTCTGTAAGGGTGGAGGTGGATAGATGAGAAAAAAACGTATCATTGTCCTTTATGGAGGGCAGTCAACTGAACATGAAATTTCCCGACGGAGTGTAAAGTTCGTATTAAATAGCCTGGATCCATCAAAATATGAAATCATTCCAGTGGGTATTAATAAGGATGGGTTGTGGTTGGTGCAGAACTTAAAGCGCATCATGAGTCATACGGCCCAAGAAGTCCCTATTTTTGACGATGGTAATCCCACTTCAATGTTTGACTTATCTAAACCCCAAGAAAAATCCCAGGGCCCTATCGTTGTCTTCCCTGTACTGCATGGAACACATGGTGAGGATGGTTGTCCCCAGGGGTTTTTTGAGTTGCGCTCCTTAGCGTATGTTGGGGCGGGGGTGTTGGGCTCAGCATTAGCTATGGATAAAGATGTGGCAAAAAAGCTGGTCTCCTGTGAAGGAATGGAAATTGCGCCCTATTGCCCTATCAATATCTTAGAATGGAAGCAAAAACGACAAGGTATTCTACAGGATATTGAAAATAAGATCGAAAAGCCTTGGTTTGTGAAGCCTGCCAGCTTAGGCAGTTCTGTGGGTGTGAAAAAAGCTAAGGGTAGGGAAGAGCTCAGTAATGCCATTGATGCGGCCTTTAGTTTCGATACCAAAATTTTAGTGGAGTCCGAGGTTCAAGGTCGTGAAATTGAATTTGCAGCCCTCGGAGGTTTTTCTCCGCGTATTTCAGACCCTGGTGAAATAGTTGCTAACAATAATTTTTACAGCTATACAGAAAAATATAGCGATATGAGTAGGTCGGTTCTCAAAGTTCCAGCTCCCATGTCCCAAGAGGATATTGAAAAGGGACAGAAGATTGCGTCTCAGGTTTTCAAGGTTTTAAATCTCTACGGTATGTGTCGTATTGATTTTTTTTACACCCAGGATGGAAGATTTATATTTAATGAGGCGAATACGATTCCTGGTTTTACCGAAATCTCCCAGTACCCACAACTTTGGGCACATTCTGGTCTAAAAGGTCCAGAACTAATTGATATTCTCATTGAAACTGCTGTCGATAGGTGGCATTTACAGGCCGAACTTAGTCGAAATCATAAATGAGTGATCTACTAGAAAAATATGTAGAACTATTAGGATAGCTACCGATCCCACCTAGTTGTTTCATACTCATACCATTTCGTTGGCCTGTTGCCCCGGACGGCAAGATACCGAAGATTGACTTTGATAGGGGTAATTTCTACCTTGCAGCTAATAAAAATTTTCATAGCGAGGTAAAAGCAATGAGACTAATGAAACGTAGGCTAGTATTGTCGGCAGCAATAGCCTTTTTCGCAGGATCTGCATGGGGAGCCCCATTTTCTGTTGAAGAAGATACGGCGCTCTTTTCGGCCGATGCTTCAATTGATCTTGTGTCATCATACATTTTTAGGGGTGTGACCCTCAATAAGAATGAATCTGTGCAGCCAGGAGTTGAAGCAGCCATTAAGAATCTTACTATCGGTGCTTGGGGGAGTTTTGCTATGGACCCGGAGGACGAAGAAGGTGAAAAGGAAGCAGATATCTATGTGTCCTATAGCGTTCCTTTAAACGACGTGTTTACCATCAACGTCGGTGCCATCGAGTATATATATCCTGAAAGCGATGCGGATAATGACCGGGAAGTATCTATAGGCATTGAAATAGGCACTCTACTGTCCCCTTCTTTGGCAGCCAATTTCGGACTTGATGGTGCTCTGGAAGATTCCAATTACTACGAGCTGGGACTGTCACAAGATACCTTTAGCTCGGGAGACTTGAGCACATCTTTAGGATTGTTGGTGGGATACCTTGATCCAGCAGAGAGCAAAGCCGGAGTCTCCCATGTGCAGTTGATAGCTTCAGCTAGCTATAAGTTTGTGCATGCTTCGGCAAATTACTTTGTTGAAACTGATGATGAAGTGCAAAGTTTCGAGGATAGCGAGACATACTTCTTATCATTGGGTACGGCTTATAGTTTTTAATGTGATTTATCGGAATACTCTTGGAAAAGTCTTCACAAGAACAGAATTTGGCCTTCAGTCAAATCAATGTAGATCAAGATTGAGGGCCAAGGTCTATAAAGCTTGGGGATGCTAGAGTTTTGAGAGCCCAGAAAGGGCTTTGTTTTGATATTTTTAGGAATCTTTTTTGGGCATCTAGAGTCGACTTTCCTCTTCAGGGGGAGTTGGTCGTAAAAGGTTTTCAGTCACCTCTTTGCCATTATGCTGAGCATCTGCCAGATCATTGCCCTTATCCTTCTGGAAGCCTTTGACAAAGCCATTGATATCATCTCCATTGACTCCAAGAGTCTCTAGAAGAGAGTCCACTAAAGGCGCTTGGGCACGATATTTTAAAGCGCTGTTAACGACCTGATCTGCTAAGTTTCCACTACCAGTGGACGAGCCGCTACTATTTCCACCTGACATATTTTGCATGCCATCGACTTGGAAGATCTTTATGCCATCGATATTCTCCATCGGTTTGACGCTTTGCTTGATAATGTTTTCTAGATTTTTGATAAGTTCAAACTTAACTTGCATATCAACTTGCGACGCTGACAGCAGATTAGCCGCTTCGTTCAGTGCTTTTTTACCTTCGGCTTCCACATGGTATCGGATCTTCGCAGCTTCTGCCCGTGCTGTTTCGGCTTGAGCATCACCCTCTGCTAGAATCTTAGTTTTGAGGGCTTGCGCTTCAGCTTCGATTTTTAATGCGTCAGCCTTATCATCCGCTGCTTGTTTCTCCGCCTCTGCTGAAATTTTTATACCAATAGCGGATCGTTCGGCTTCTTTTTTTGCTTCAATCAACTCGATTTGCTTAGCTCGTTCAGCGATCTCACGCTCTCGCGATGTTTTCACGGATTCTTCAGCTTCCACAGCAATAGCCCTAGCTTTATCGGCTTCGGCTTTTGCCTCGGATTGAGCCCTTGACTTTTCTGCAATGGCAATCTCTCGCTCTTGGTTGGCTAATTCAATCAGCTTCTGCTTTTCAATTTGCATGGTTTCTATATCTTTTTGCTTCTTGATATTCTCCTCTTCGATAGCTCGCTCTGCCAGAATCTTACTTTGATCGATCTCTTGCTTAGCTGCAATTTCAGCCTGCTGAGCTTCCTGCTGTTTTAGATACTGTTCCTTTGCAATAGTGGACTGCTGACTTGCTCGTTGCAGAGACACTTCCTGTTCTTGTTTTAATTTTGCGTATTCAGATTCTTTATCAATTTCAAGATTAAGCCGCTGGGTTTCGAGATTTTTATTCGAAATCTGGATTTGGGTATCCTGCTCAATATCGTTGCGGATCTTACGGCGGTGTTCGATCTCCTCCGTTAGCCGTGTCAAGCCCTCAGCATCAAAGGCATTATCGGGGTTAAAAAACTCTTTCGAAGTTTGATCAAGTCCTGTCAGTGATACGGATTCCAGTTCAAGACCATTTTTGAGCAGGTCTTCTGTAACCGCTTGCTGAACTTTTTGGACAAAATCAATTCTTTTTTCATGAAGCTCGGTCATACTCATCTCAGCAGCAACTGCACGGAGAGCATCGACGAATTTACCTTCTACCAGATCTTTTAGCTCTTCCCGTTGCATGGTTCGCTGCCCTAATGTTTGAGCCGCATTGGCGATGGAGTCCACAGTTGGCTGAACCCGAACATAAAACTCAGCAACAACGTCGACCCTCATACGATCTCTGGTAATTAAGGCTTGATTTTTATCCCTGCGTACTTCTAGGCGAAGAGTATTCATATTTACAGGAATGATTTCGTGCAAGATGGGAAAAACTAAGGCCCCGCCATTCATAACAACTTTTTGACCACCAAAGCCGGTCCTCACATAAGATATTTCTTTCGAAGCTCTCTTATATAGCCGTGCGAATATGATGGCAAAGGTAAGCAAGCCTATAAATATGGTACCACCAATGGTAAAAATCGAATCGGACGTGTTCACAACATACTCCTAGTTATCTAAAAACTCTGAAACAAAACTATGATCTTTGAAACCAATAAATATAGAGCCTTTTTGGCTTAATATAATGATTTTATCGCCCGTATGCCATTCCTCATCATTGTCAGGTTCAACCATGACATAGTGAGTTTGACCATGCTCATCTCTAAGCTTGGCTTGTGCAGGACTCCCGGAGCGGGCTGTTCCCAATGTGATCTGTGCTATTTTCCCCACAAACGAGGAACGTTCTACAGCACTACTTTCATCTCCAGGCAAGAAGCGAGCTATGATTACTGAAGATATACTGATAAAGGGGATGGTAAGGATAAGGGTGGGGAGCCATGTCACCCAGATGGGAAACGCTGTTCCTAGGAACCATAGGGTCAAACCATTGAGGAAAAAACCACCCAAGCCAAAACCTAAAAAAAAGAGGACTAATAAAAAGGAAAAAGGAATTTTTCTGACGCGAAAAAGAGAAAAAGTCTGGTTCAGAACGGGACTGGCCTCGAGATCGAAGTCGATTACGGAGTCTAAGGCATTGAGAAGTCCTAAACCTAAGAGCAAGCCCAACAATTCAAGGGCAAATATCAAGGCAACGACAAATAGGCTAGCAGAAAAAAGAATATTGGCTTGAAGTAATGCAAAAGTCATTTCGCTTCCAGATATGAATAGAGAAAAAGTTCCTCACCCCTTTAATAGACGTCTTGTCGGGCTAAGTATTGCGCTATTTTTGCAAAAAATGTTTTTATTGTTACATATAGGCTTTACTATTAAGGAGTTCAGAGATGATTTGCTTTGTCTGCAATAAATATGCCGAACCAAATATATTGACATGATTGAGCAAGTGGTAAAGACAATATATTTTGAATCGTGTCTCGTAACCTGGCGACTTTGGTAACTGTTTGTAGTATGTATCAAAGAATTCCTGGGGAAATCCACCAAACAACCGCGCAATAGACAGTTCGGCTTCGTGATGCCCAAAATAGCATGCGGGATCGATTAGAACGCATTGATTGTTTCGGTCACACAAAAAATTTCCCGACCAAAGGTCACCGTGGAGCAAACTGGCGCTAGTGTCGGTCACCTCAGTTAGCGACTTAAAAATAGTTAGAAATAACTCTTCTTCCAGTTCCCATAACTTTTTCGGCCAAATCTCTTTTTGCTTCAGCCAAGTAATCTGCGGTTTTATTCTCGCATGGACGAAGAAGTGCGCCCAAGTTTGATCTTGATAAATATGATTGAGCTGACGGCTAGTACCGATAAAATTTGTAGCCGGCCAACCGAAGCTATTCCCTTGAAATCGATGCATATTTGCTAGCTTTTGTGCGAAGTCGGAAAAAAAATCTCCATGAGGTTTTCCAGGTTCAATGTATTCCGTTATAAGAAAATCGTCTTCAACAGCAATAACTTGAGGAATGCGGAAGCTACTATGATGCTTAAGCTCATTCAGTCCATGGGCCTCTGCCGGCAATATGCCGGTTTTTTCTCCATCTAACTTTAGAAAATAGTAGGTTCCTTCCTTAGTGACCAGCAAGCGGCTTTCAGAGAGGGAACCACCCACATTACATTTCATGTCAACAATTTTTCGTAATAGATGACTTTCTATCCGACTTTGCAATGTTTCCATCAGTGTCTCCGCGGGAAGTGGGTGGTTAGTAATATTCTAGCCAGATGGTGTGGTATTTTCTAGCTTGCAGGTTATTTTTTTGCAATAAGGTAAAATCGGTGGGGTGCAGGATAACCTTCTATAGTGCGACTTTGATCTTCAGTTAGAAAATCTTTGAGACTCTTGATATTAGCCCAAGGAGTAGCCCGCTGCTCTTCTGGTAATAAGGGAGCGGAATAAACAGCTTGAGCCTGCATTCCAGACCTTTGAATCCAGTTTATAAGGCATTTTAGAGTAGGGAGAAACCAGATGCCTTTAGCCCCCGCATAGCGACCGCGAGGTACTAAAGCAAACTCTTCATCACCTGGAATACCTTGGCAATCAATGATGATTTGCCCTTTCTTTTTCAATGCATGTCGCATTTTGCGAAGTAAACTGATGGGATCGGTATGGTGGTAGAGAATGCCCATGCAGAAAATGACATCGAAAGTCTCAGGAAAAAGGTCTAGATGCTCAACGCCAAACAGCTCGAACGCGAGTTCTGGCCTTGAAGTGTATTTCTGAATAAGGTGGAAATTAAACCAATGCTTAGCTACAGGCTCGAAGCCAAGTACAGCACGCGGTTTTAGAGGTAGCATCCGATACATATAATAGCCGTTATGACAGCCAATATCGGCAACAATTTTATTTTCCAAAGAACCGATATAAGGTAGCAATCGGTTCCACTTTAGTTGTGATTGCCACTCGCTATCAATGTATTCGCCAAAAATATTAAAGGGGCCTTTTTTCCAAGGGCAAAAGATTGCTAATGCTGCTTTTAACAAAGCGTTCTGTGCTTTGTCTAAATCACCGCGAGACCCAATGGTAATGGTATCGGAATTAAAGTCACATTTGCTAGCAGATACAGCAGGAGCCTGTTCAAGACTAGAAGCATATTTTGCATAGCGGGGATCTGCTAAGTTTTTTTTAAACCTGCAGCGCATAGCTTTTATACTTTTGAGAGTTTCGGGGTCATTAATAAATTCAAACCAAAAAGGTTCTTCACACCAGTATTCCAATGAATCAATATCCCTTAAAAGCAACAATGGATAAGAAATTGTTCCAGCGCATGACGCATTCGAACTGCGAAAAACCTGCCCGTTCTATATTCTCTCGGTGTTCCTGCTCTGTGAAAGGAACTAATACATTATCAAGGGCTTCTTTCTTTTTTTCGATTTCAGTACGTGAATAGCCTTGAGAAGCTTTAAAATCTTCGTAAATGGTAGTTGTTGTTTCTTGAAATTGAGGGCAGCTGAATCTTACTTTCTCGCTGAGAAATAGGATACCACCTGGAAGCAGACCGTCATAAATGGAAGCTAGCAATTGCCGCCGGTCAGCGATGGGTAAAAACTGAAGGGTGTAATTAATAATTACAGCAGAAGCCCCCGTAATGGATACATTCATAATGTCGTCGCAAATTAGCTTTAACGAGTGCTGTATAGGAAACTGAGACAGTTTTTGTCGGGCCTTAGCTATCATGGCAGCTGAGTTGTCTATCCCCAAAAAATTTACAGTTTGATCCAGGCTTTGAGCTAAATGTAGTAACCCTGTCCCGGTTGAGCAACCTATATCATAAATGTTTGAATTGGGTTTATAGTAATTTTTAGTCCATAATGACATATATCGGGTGACATCGCTGTATAATGGTATAGATCGGCGTACCATATCGTCGAATACTTCAGCAACATCGTGGTTAAAAGAAAATGGTTTGGGATAGCGTTTTCCTGAAAAAAGCTTATCTTTTTTGTTATTTAGAATTAGTTGAGGTCTTGGATGCACCGACTCGCTCCTTCTCTATGGGAACACCAGAATTCTGGGGCAGCAAAGTTAACACAGGCTTGAGAACCTGGAAAGGTCAAATTTCTCTAGCTAGTATCGACCTCTTTCTCAGAATCAACATTGCTTATCCGCACCAGAAATATTAAATAAGGGACTTAGGGAAAGGGAGGCTATGGAACGATCAAAATTAGACCGTCTGGATAAAATTAGTGTAAGGAACCTCAAAGTCGATTGTATCGTTGGTCTGCATCCTCATGAGTTTAAGCGGTGCCAGCCGTTGCTTATCCATATTGATTTCTACTTGGATACACGGGTTGCTGCCAGAACTACACGTATCAAGTATACAGCCGACTACAGCCGCATTGCTGCTGAAGTCGATTTCATACTACAATATTCAAAATTTAAACTAATCGAAAGCGCTGTGGAAGCAATTTCCCAGCATATTTTGTCAGGGCAATTTCTAGAAAAACCAACAACTGCTATTGAAGCTGTCCGTGTCACCATGGAAAAGCCAGAGGCTTTAGATGGATATGCTATCCCTTCTATCGAAATTTTACGCTGGAAAAAGGAGTATTCGTCTTTAGTATACTGCGTGGGGGACGGGGAGTTTATTATGCACAAAAATAGAGACAGTTTATTAGCTAAAAAAGTAATTCCAGCACAATCGGAAGTATGGTTATCTCATAAATCTCCAGACCTTGAAATAAACGATATGCTACTGTCCCCTAATCTGGTTTTGCATGATCATGAGTACCCTCTACATACCCACCTGCTGCGGCGAGGGGGCAGTGGTGGGTCTAAGGTCTACAATAAGGGAACTCATGACGCTTATATTCTAACCGTTGTAAGAGGCCCGGTGGACTCCTATCTGGATGGCACCGATTCAGATTCCATAAGCTGTCGGCAAGCCAAAGTTTACCCGATTACTTTAGGGTTGAATGATTCCGACTTACCTCGCCATTAGAGTAATTCTAACGTGCCGCGTGGGGTTGCTGTGCATTCTGTTACCAAGGAAGTCTACCCTACATGGACCAATAATTCCAAATTTTTGTAGTGATAGCCTGGAGCATCGGCTGCCTCAGCAGTGCTCCAAAGCCCTCTGTAGGTCTGCTATAAGATCGCTAATATCCTCAATTCCTAAAGATAGGCGGATAGATGTGGAATCGATACCCGCGATCCGTTGTTCTTCACTGCTTAAGTCTCCCCCATAAAAGAAGAGCACGGGAGCTACCAAAGACTCTGTTGAACCCAGGCTGGCACAAAGTTGAAAAACTTCTAGCCCCTCAATAAATCGATCCATGTTTGTGCTCTTATCCTTAAAGTTAAAGCAGATGACTGTTCCACCATCTGGCTTTTGGCTATCAGGATAGCAAAGCTCATCGATCAAGGGATGATCCCGTAGATACTTCGCGACAGCTACTGCGTTTAAAACCTGCCGTTCATATCTCAGGGAGTATGTCTTCATTCCTCTGAGGATGAGGGCGGCCGCTTGGGGATCAAGGGTAGGACCAAGCTCCACAGTATCAATAAAAATTTGCTCTATCCTTTGTTGGTTGCCTAGGATAATGCCTCCCATAGCATCACCGTGACCATTAGCAAACTTCGTTAGGCTGTGAATATAGTAATCAATTCCGCAATCGCGATTCTTATGAAAACCAGCAAAGGTATTATCCAAAATGGTGGTCACCCCATGTTCTTGAGCCTTTTGGCTTATGAATGGGATATCTGCCAATTTTAGTTGCGGGTTGGTGGGTGATTCGAAGATACAGACCTTGGTTTTACTGTTTGCAAAAGCTTGCTCAATGCCTTGGTGATCATCTATAGAAAGCTTGATGCCGACGACACCAAATTTTTTAAGGATTTTCTCGATCAAATAACGTGTTGGCTTGTAAGATTCAATAAAGTACACGACCTGATCTCCCGCCTGGAGCAGTGATATGAGGCACGAGGAAATGGCTGCTACGCCAGATGCTGTGGCTATACCAGCTTCTACTCCCTGAAGCTGCGCCAAAAGTCGCTCAAGCTCATCAACAGTAGGGTTTTTAAATCGAGAATAGAAATAACCTTGTCTCTTTCTAGAAAATAGATCACGGATATCTGACATTTTGTTGAAAGTATATTTGACGCTAACATGTATAGGGTTCACAAGAGGCCTATTATCGCTTTCTAAAATAATGGGGGGGTAGTGGTTAGTGAGGGTTATGTCCTTCATTATGGCTCCTTTTATCGATATGAAAGGCTCTTCGTGCTGCTAGGTTACCAAATAGAATGGATGGGATCGCGAAGCAGCTGCATTTTTTCAGAAAAATGACTAAATATGGATACTCATGTTACCACCATGAAAAACATTATGCTCCGGCTCATTGATTTCCCTGAAACTTCTGGCGGGGTTAATCTTGTCAAAATTCTTATGAAAATATTATATATTGGCCAGCCAGACAATATAGTTCTGGAAATTCTATCCATAAACAAGCTAATAGTAAACGTACTTAATGATATTGAATAATATTGGATAGGACTACATTATGGGATTAGATCGAGATTTCATTGTTCATAGTTTAATATGTCTACCACTGCTAATATCACCAGCTTATTCGTCAGAGCTACCAACTCAGTATCATGCTAGGGAGCGTCCAAAGTTGGAGTTTTTTGATACCAATCCTAGCGTGCATGTTCTGGTTAAAAGTGACGTTGTTATCGGTTACCTAAAAGAACACTATCAAACCTATGGCTATCAGGAGGATCTTAGTGATCTAAGGCTTGTCAATCAAAAGAAGAGCTTGCTTGGCCATCACTATACCTTCCAGCAATTCAAGGACAATCTACCTATCAGTGATTCCGCCATCATCATATCCACCGATAAAAGCAATCGGACTATCACTAAGGTTTACAATACTATTTTACCTGGCATAGATGGCTTGCACTCAGTAAAACAATCAAGCAAATTGATGTCCGAAAATGAAGCTTATGATCTTGCTTGGAAACACCTTAAAGTTCATGGGAACTTGATCGAGCAACCGAAGATTACGAAATTTTGGCGTCCCATAGATGGTCGACTGACGCAGATATTTAAGGTGGAGCTGAGCTTAACGGCACCCTACGGGGCTTGGGTTGTTGAAATTAATGCTGAGAATGGAAAAGTGATTCAAGCCTTTGATCAACGCCAGCCTCGTAAAAAAACCTTGGCTGTTGATTACACTAACTATCAGGGACCTATAGCAGATCGCACCAGTGAATTCGCAAGGGTCTCCTTGCAGAAGAGATCATTCAAAACTCTTAGTGCTGTGCAAAGTGCCGATTTGCAAACTCAGGTATTTGACCCAGATCCACGAACTTTCTTAGCCGATGCTACCCTTGAGGATAATAGCGACCCTTTAGCTTTTATTCCTGCCTACGTCAGTCGAACTTTAAAGGATGTATCCTTTGATGGTACTAACTATCGTCTTCGTGGTCCTTGGGTTTCCATTATCGACTTCGATCCTCCAAGCACCCCTCCCCATGAGCAAAACAATCAGGACTGGGTTTTCGAAAGAGGTTCCAATCCTTTCAATGAAGCGATGACCTATTTTCATATTGATCAAAGCCAGAGATACATACAATCCTTAGGCTTTTCAGGAGAAACTGGTATCCAGCAGTTGTCAATGGAAGTCGATGCGGATGGAGTCTCTGGAGATGATAACTCCTACTTCCAGCCTTCCACCAATAGGTTATCCTTTGGCCATGGGTGTGTTGACGATAATGAAGATGCGGATGTCATTCTTCATGAATATGGTCATGCCATCCAAAAATCTATTGTCAGTTCTTGGGGAGGCGGTGACACAGGGGCTATGGGTGAAGGTTTCGGAGACTATTGGGCGGCATCCTATAGTGTCAGTTTGGAGCAAGGTTACACGTATAATCCCAACCATGTATTCGATTGGGATGGTCATGGCGTCAATAATAGTTGCTGGAATGGTCGCATTCTCGATGCATGGGATGCTCGCTACGATCATAGTCAAAGATACTCAGCCCATTCCCCCATACAAGGTGGTCATATTTCCGATGAGCTTTGGTCGACTCCTCTGTTTCAGTCTTTGCTAGAATTACTGGAGTTGGGGGTACCCCGCGAGGAAGTGGACCAGATTGTTCTGCAATCGCATTTCGGGTTAGGTTCAAATATCAAGATGCGGGATATGGCCTTATCCACGGTGGATGCAGCCCGTAACTTATTTCCAGGCGGGGTCCATGCAGACATATTTTACAAAAACTTTGTTAGGCACAATATCATTGGAATCCCCAAAGCAAAAATTGCTTATCAAGAAGTGTCGTTTTTCAACCAGGATCACGACAAGGAATTCCAACCGGGAGATACGATTTCACTTTATCTAGATTTGGTAAATACTGGTGATGTAGAGTCCAGTGACATCACAATAACTATGTCTAGCTCCTCTCCCGAGATCACCTTTGAGCAGAGTTCCACCACTATCAATCCTTTACCTGTGAATGAGCACTATCAATCCGGTAATGAACTGAGTTTTGTCATTAGCGAGCAGATCACATGTGGAGAACGTATTCCTATCAAAGTAACAGCGACTCATCAGATTGCAGGATTGGTCACAGAGATAGTCACTGAGCTTGTTCTTGTTGTGGGTATCCCCGAAGGGGTCGATCTATTCGATAATGTCAATCTTGCTATTCCTGATAATAACAGTACCGGGATCACCTCGACTTTAGACATTGCTGTGGGGAATAGTGCTCTAGTAAGCCAAAATTTTAAAGTTAAGCTTGATGTGACGCATACTTACATAGGTGACTTGAATATTGATCTTATAGCTCCGGATGAGACAAAAATCGCCCTCCATAGCCGCTCGGGAGGAGGAAACGATAATATTGTTGGCACATACCCTTCCACCCTTGAGCCTTCTGGAAATTTAAATTCCTTGTTGGGAAAACCATTGGATGGGGTTTGGAAGCTTCGGATTATTGATAATGTCGGAGTAGATGTGGGAATATTAAATAGTTGGGGAATAGAAGATATTCTGGGCTATACTTGTCAATAACTTTGCGTTGATTAATAAGCTTTTGCTCGATCAGATAGGCTATTTTTGCTCGAATCAAGGTGCAAGACAAAAAAGTCCCGGAGTTAACAAGTGTTAATGAGGAAACTTTTTTGTCGAAGCAACGCAGAGTCTGGTGAAAATAGCAGATCTGGGATCAGAGTTTATTCAATAAATCATCAACAGAAGCATCTTCTTCCTGCAGCAAGGCATCAGCTTTTTGATCCAGAGATTGCGACTCAGACTTGATGTCTTTATAGGAACTAGCTAAAGCTTCCTTGGCTTCAACCTTTCCTTTCAACTTTTCCATCATCGCCAAAGTCGAGTCAGGATCGGTTTCTGAAAGAGCTTTTTCAATAGCTAACTCAGCATCAGCAGTCCGAGCTCGGGCTTCTAAGGCTGTTATCTCTGCCTGCCATTTTCTAATTTCATCCTTGTAACTCTCGGCACGTTTTTTTAAGTCGCCATCCCGCGATTTCAGGTTGAGCAGGAGGTCCTTTTGAGGTTTTACGCGCTCTAGCACTTCGAGGTGCCGCTTTACATATTGTTTAGCTAGTGCCATGGCTTCGCTGGAGCCTTGTGACTTAAGCTCTTTAGCCTTTTTCAAATATAGTTCTGACTCTTTCTCATTGCGCTCCATTTGTTTTTCATTGAGCTTGATATCAGCTTTGAGTTGGGCTCGTGACTCATCAATATTCATGGCTCCCTTTTTAAGTTCCTCAATCTTTTCCTTCAGTATGGGAATCGCATTTTTAGCTTCGACTTTATCGAGTGTTTCGTTAGCTTTGGCTTTGAATAACGTGGAAATTCTACCGAAAAAAGACATATGATCTCCCCTTAACTGCGTTGGTTTAAAAAGTAATTAGCGTTTTCAGCTATACAAATCGAAAGGGCTTTGAGGGAGCCTTCCAGTTCATTAAGATCTAGGTTTTCAAGCCTCAAGGTGTCCTTCCAGCAGATGTTGTTTTTTTGATCGATAATAAATGCCCCGTGAATAAGGTTATTGTTGCGCCGCAATAGCTCACGCTCGAATCCAGGTTTTAAACTTTTTTCGCTGGCAATGTGTTGCTCTAGCACGAGAATAGGATCATCAATATAAAGCACTAAATTATTAATGCCCTCTTCTTCATCACTACATATAAAGGTCTTGTTACTTTCAGAAGTGATTTCGATACCAAGCTCAGCCAGGTATCCCCTTACTAAGTCCTTACTTTCCATCATGGCTTTCTCCTTCTTGTTTTAATATAAATCCCAACGTCCGTTTTTGTAATAGTAGTAAATATTTAGGTTACTTAAACTTGAGGGCTTTGATTCCTTTTTATAATATTTTACATCTTTGCTAAAAATTTTCATGGCAAGAAGTTGCTCATGATCCAAAAACCTAAAGCCATTATCTATTTTTGTGTTAAGAAATTTATGAGACAGGTTGTCGCCATAATGACTTATGCAGCCCATCACGAATCCCCACTCCCCTAAAGTGGGCATATTGATCCAATAAGGAATTGTTTGGAAGCCGGCGCTAACAAGTGATTTTTCGATTGACCAGAAAGCTTGGGGAACAAATTGTGGTGATAGGGCCTGGGTCGTCAAGCAAGCACCATGATTCATTTGTTTGCGCAATAACTTATAAAATTCTTTAGTGTAAAGGCGCGCAAGGCTAACAGTCTTAGGGTCGGGAAGATCGATGAGTACAGCATCAAAGCGGTCGCTGGTTTTTTTAAGGAAGGCAAAAGCATCCTCGTTTATCACTTGGAGCTTTTTCTGGTTCATGGCATTTTCGTTGATTTGGCGCAGTACTGGGTGCTGCCTAGCCAGGGTGGTCATCCGTGGGTCAAGATCAACTAGGGTAATGGTTTTGACCTCAGGAAAATACTTGAATACCTCCCGTGCTGCGAGACCATCGCCACCGCCTAATATCAAAACATGATTGCGGGTTTGTGAAGTACTTAGTGCGGGATGAACGAGGCTTTCGTGGTATTTATATTCATCTACTGTTGAAAACTGTTCGTTGCCATTCAAATAGAGCCAATAGTCGTCTTTCCATTGGGTTATGACAATTTTTTGATAACGGCTCTGTTCGCTGTAGATGATGAGGTCCTTGTAGCGGGACTGCTCACCATAGACCATGATCTTTTGGCTATAAAAGCCGTGGATCATCAGTATAGTTGCCAGAACGAGAAAGGGCCATTTGGGGAAAAAGCGTAGCAAGGACAGGGCAATGATAAAGTTGATGCATCCCAGTAGCACCGCTGTATAAGCGAGTCCTAAAAAGCTCTGGCCGATAAAAACAAAAAATATTCCTCCCACGAGAGCCCCAAAATAATCCTGAGAAAGAACCCAAGCGATGTTTTTCTTCAGAGTCATCGTCTGGCTTAAGACTTGTGAAGCCAAAGGAATCTCGGCTCCGACCAGCAGACCCATTAACGATGTGAGAAGATAGATAACGACTGTGAGGTTTTCGGTAAAGGGAGCTAAGCCGTAGACGATGGATGGTGATACCGATATAACCAAAGATAATATCAGCTCACAGATTATAAAGTTGGTCAACGGCTGACCCTTAATTTGGGCTGAAAGTTGACTGCCAATCCCCATGAAGAATAGCATGACAGAAATGGTGAGGGCCCATTGGGTGATGGAGTCGCCGATAAGGTAGCTGGCTAAGGTTGCCATAAGGTATTCTGAGACGACACCTGAAAATCCTGTTGCGAAAATACAGAGAAGCAGCAGGCGGTCTAAGGCAAACCGGTTAAGCAAATAACCCTCCTAAAACCAGGGAAACTCCAATATATGAGCCTGCCTCAAATATGGCGACTGCTATATTGGGTTTATCCTGATTGGCGATCTCGTCAGCGATTTTGGCTCCAGGAACAAATAAAAAGTCGACAATAAATCTGGTTAAGGGTAGGACCACAGCACAGAGTCCTGTATATATAGCAAATTGCGAGAAATTTACCTGCCAGCTCTGAAAATCGCCCCAAATGCCCACACGAATGATATTGCCTGTGGCTATGAGTATTCCCGCAGTGGCTATACCTACAGCAGCATTGTCTTTTTCTAGGTGTTCATGAAGGTCAAAGGGGGTTAACAGGTTGTAGATTTTAAAGAGTACAATCAGCGCCAATTGCCCTGCAGCCCAAAAAGCTATAGCTGTGTCAATACCTCCACCTTCACCATGCAGGGCTCCCATCAGAATTAGCCCCCCAGCAACATAAAAACCCAATTCTACTGCGCCAACACCTAAGTTTTGGTCTACAACCAGCTCCTTGATATTGCTAAATTTATGCAAAATAATTTTTTCCGAGAGGATGGTGGCTAAGTTCAATAAGACTATGGCCAGAGCACCGTATATAATGACGTCAATAAAATCTCCCCAGTATCCGGAGCTAGGTCCTGTGATCACACCAGAGCAAGCAAAAAGCAGACCGCTCATATAACCTATTAGAGATAAACCTACAGCGAGATTGTCGTCTGTGGTAAGTTGCTTAGGGAAGTTTATTTTTCGCCGAAGAAAATAAAAAATTCTTTGACCGCAGACCATAACCAAAAAGATCGCCGCCAATATATTGCCTATTTCAATGAGATTAATTCCGAATAGCATGTGAAGTCTCCTATTTACCAAATCCTGAAGAACGCGATCTAAATCCTGAGGAGCGACTGCGGCTGACACGGTTATTAAAGCGTGAGCTAAAATTGCTTTTACGGCGAGCTTCCTTAACGCGACGCCTCTCGAAAAAACCAGGGCTGGTACGTTTGGCCACTGAGCCATTAGTGCCCCATTGATTTTTCCGCCCATAATAAGGAAGGCCACGACGGCGGTAGTTTTTATAGCTATCATAATCGTTGCGATTTATGGTACCACCAAAACCTCCGAAAAGATCACGGAAAAGCCTGTACTTACCATAAAACTCCCAGAAGCTACCTCCGTTACGCTGCACCCAATGGCCGTAGTTGGGATTTCCCACATACTGATAACCTGGTGGTTCGGAAATATCCGATGGCTTTCCACCCTTGGCTTTCGAGAGTATTGTCATGCCGAGGTGGTCACGGTGTTTTTGGTATACTTTTTCGGGAACAGGAAGCCAGTCCGTTTCATATTTTTTCAATTCTGCAAACGCTTTTTCCTCACCACCAACAGCTTCTTTCATGGTTTCAGAGAATTCCGGGGGATGGCGCAGGGCTACGATCTGATAGCGATGCTGAAATTGCGGGAAGTCGTTTTCTTCGCGCATATCCTTCAGGACAACACTGTACTCATCAAACGGGCTGAGTTCTTTTTTGATACCCTCAAGGGGGTCGTCCACACAGGAAGTTAATAGGAATAAAAATATAAATGCTGAGAGAAATAATTTCATAAAGACTTAACCTTGGATGATATTATACAAGTCGGTGTCGTTGATATATCGGCCTTTATAGAGTTCGAAGTCATGTTCACCCCATTGCTCAACTGTCAAAATATCTTCGCCGGAACGATCTTCATAATCCCAGTAAATTAACTCCTCCTTATCAATGCTGTTCTCGGTGGGGTAAAAGTGTGAAGCTCCTGAGTGGTCACCGTAGAAATTGATACCATCGACACAAAGGTGCTCAGGGGCATCATCCTTGGCAAAGAGGTCCCAGGTTTGTTCGCTGAGCTGACGATTGGGGATTTTTTCTGTGATATACCAGTACTCGCGGCCATCATCTTTCTCATAACCTAAGTATAGATGCTTGCCATTATTTTCACCTACAAGATGCCATTCAAAGGATCTGTTGGAGTCTTCTTCATAAACACTTTTTTTCTCCACACGGTATGTCTCTAAGTCATAATCTACATAACCACCCGCCTTTAAACCCATAATCCCAAGCTCTACCTTTGGGGGATCCTGTTCCTTTTTTCCTTTGAATATGTCGAAAAAGCTCATTTCTACCTCACGGGGAATCCACTCAACCTTTACCGTTGCTATACTATATTGCAATCTTTCTGTCTGAAAAAGAACTACTTAGCTATGTGCATCAAAAATACATAGCATTGCCTTGGTTTATCAACTTCATAAGAAACGCCACAAAGTTTTATTCTTCTGCTCAGCATGTTCTTATAAGTCTAAGACGAGCCGTTCACCCCATTTTTCTTAGCTATGCATAAGATGATACCAAGACTTGCAGATAGATGTTTTCCAACCCACTATAATCATTAGCTAGATTAATAGTTTTTAGTATTTTCTTTAAATTTCAATCCGTAAAGCAATTGTATTTTATAGGCCTCTCATCGATTCAATCATACAGTTCAAGAGAAATTCGTCGATAACGAAGCTAAAAAGGTAACTCATGTCAGACTCGGTAAAGCTTGATCCTCCGGTCAAACAATCTTTACATATGCTGAGACAGTGTCTTTATGAATTTTTCCAGGATAAAGAGATTCTGTCTGATGCGATCATTTCTTGCTTAATTTCTAGTGGTCACCTCCTCCTTGAGGATGTTCCGGGAGTGGGTAAGACCACCTTTATTAAGGCCTTAGCAAAGCTCTTGGGCCTTAAAATGAAACGAATTCAGTTTACCTCGGATCTATTACCTTCAGATATCCTTGGTATCCAAATCTATGATCTGGATTCCAAGACCTTTGCGTTTCATGAAGGACCTGTGTTCGCCAATGTGGTATTGGCTGATGAATTAAATCGTGCATCTCCTAAAACGCAATCAGCCCTACTTGAAGCTATGGGAGAGCGATCGGTGACTGTAGATCGAAAAACCTGGATCCTGCCTCAGCCATTCATTGTAGTAGCGGCTCAAAATCCTAGCGATCATATGGGAACCTTTCCTATTCCTGAGTCCCAATTGGATAGATTTTCGATAAAGGTTAAGCTTGATTATCCTGGGAGGGACCAGGAGTTAGAGATATTTTCTAAATCCTCCCTGGACCCACTGCAAAATGTACCTGAAGGCATTATTATGCGGGATGAATTGATAGCACTGCAAGATGCAGTCGATAGAATTCATGTTAGTAAAAGCGTTGCTACATGTGTGAAAGAGGTTGTCGACGCGAGTCGCATCCACCCTCACGTGCAATTGGGAATCTCCACAAGGGGGGGAGTGCAATGGGTGCGATTAGCGAAAGCGCGTGCCATCATTGAAGGAAGAGACTATATCACCCCTGATGACCTGAATAGAATCGCTGCGTTTTGCTTACCTCATAGGATGATTTTCACCGGAGGGTACAACGGTGATGTCGTAGAAGAATTGTTAAAAAATATGGTGATATAGGTGTATTATAAGTCAGTCAACCGCGGGCTTAACTTAACGGTATTGGGGCGTTATCTCGTAGGCCTCACTCTGGGTATTGGAGCATTAGCTGTCATTACTGGTATCAACGGGATGTTTATTTTTTTGGGACTCACTTTAGGGATGCTTGGCATATCTGGTGTTATTAGTGAGAAAAATCTAAAGAACTGTGAAACCTCAGTCTCTCAAATTCCTCAATTTTTAGAGGCAGGTCAGCCTGGTAACATATCTCTTTCCATTGTTAATAAAGATACGAATGCTGATATTTTTGCTATTGAAACCGAAATTGCTCTCGTCGAGCCTACTGTCCGTTTTTTTCGTTTTAAATCGCAAGTTGTGGGAAAGAATTTTTCCGTGCACTTGGCTGCAAGGTATTCAAGCTTCTATAAAATTAGATGCTCAGATCTGCGAAGGGGGCAATATAAGCAAATTTTTGCCATTCAAAAAACCACCTTCCCTTTCGGAATCTTCCTTAAATACAAAGTTGATAAAGTTCCAGCAAAAATTTGTGTTTTGCCACGACATCTTAAAAATATGGAAGAAACATGGAAAAATATTATTGATCTAGCCCGTATCAAGGAGTTAGGAGCAGAAGATTTTATCGGACATGAAGCTTTTCATCCTTCAACACCTCTTAAATTTTTAGATTGGAAAAAGAATGCAGGTTTGGCTCCAAATTTATGGGTCGCTAAAAAATTCAATCAATCCAACAACCACAACACCGTTAATATTATCGTACAAGAACTATATTTAAAAAAAATCACTACAAGCTCTTTTGAAAAACTCCTTAGTAACATCAGAACGGGAGTGAATTGTCTTGGAAATGATGGATTCATCTTACAACTTGTATGGCAAAATCTGAAGGTGATAAAAGGGGAAGGTGCTATTCTAGAATTTTTAGCAACGATACAATTAGATTCATCCTTCAATCCTGAAGTACTTGATTACGATAAGTCAACACTACAATTGATTGTCACAGAAGACGATGTAAAGGTGGCTGAAAGTGGTTAAGGGAGTTAGCGTTAATAGGTATTTTACTCTAAGTACATGGTTAGTGGCTATGGCGGCGTTTGCTTTAGCTATCGTATCCGATGTGTTTAGCCTTCAAGCGCTTACCGGAATTCCTGTTACCTTAGCTATTGGTATCTATTTTAGGAAGATTAGGAATACCATAGGAACTAACTTCATCATACCTACTTTGTGTTGGTTACAAATTTCTTGGGCTGTTTTTGAGATGTCCCTTAGTAAAGACGTTGTCTATTTAGGTGATGGGATCGCTCTGCTCATGGTACTTAACCTTTTGAATTTAAGAGCTTCTGGACGATATTGGATTGTTATGGTGGGGTCACTACTTCTTTGTTTTAGTGGTCTAGTACTGGAGCCGGGAGTTGTGGGCTACATACTGTTTTTAGTCTTTTTGGCACTAGCTACCTTATCACTCAATAGTGCAAATTTGTTTCTTAATATCGATAAAGTTAAAGATCTTAAGTTAACACTTGACCGCAACTATTTCTGGAACCTTTTAAAATCAACTCCTTTGGGGGTGCTACTTGCCATTTCAGTTTTTGTGATGTTTCCTAGAATTAATAAGCTAGCATTGGAAATGCCTTTTAAAGTAAAACAGCGCTTCAAGACAGGGTATAACGGAGCCATTGACCTCAGCGGGCAGGGAAATATCGCAGAAAATGACACTGTGGTCATGCATATTTCAGCTTCTGATTTAGATTGGCTGGAGGCTAATGCACGGCATCTCTATTTAAGAGGATCTACGCTAGATACATTTACAGGCTCTCATTGGTCCAAGAACTATTCAGATCCTGAAGCCTACCAGGTATTTCAGCCTATCCATGTTAATATAAAAACGAACTTACAGAGGGGAAAAGATCTTGAATTGACCACGACTCCAATGCATAGTAAGGCGATATTTATTCCCGAAGGCGGCTTTTTACTGAAAGAGATGTCAAAGTCAGTGGAGCTTATGTTTCTTGATCGAATCGATGGCAGTCTCTCTCGGGTATCTGATAGTCCTAAACGCTATCGTTACATAGTACGTCAATTTCCAAAGCTACCTATGGGTGATGTGACGTTGGCAAGTTTAAGAAAACTGCTCACTGAAGAGCATGCCGTTGGAAAAAGGCCCTATAACCTTCCGAAGAACTATCTACCCTTTATGGCATTGCCGGATCAAATGGCTAATGCAGAGTATTGGCAAGCATTTACAAAAAATTTTGATGTCGATGAAAGAACTACGGTAGATAAAATTCTTGAAGACCTACAAAGCTACTTTCGAACGAATTACCAAGCGACACTTATCAATAGCTTTACTGGAAAATCGACTTTTCAAAGATTTCTAACCTCAGATCACTATGGGCACTGTGAGCTCTTCGCAACAGCAAGTGTTATGTTATTGAGGCACTTTGGAATACCCAGTCGAGTTGTCACTGGCTATCGGGGCGGAGAATTTAATCCTATCGCAGATGCTGTTGTGGTAAAGGAGTTGCATGCTCATGCATGGGCTGAGTATTTTATACCAGGAAGTGGATGGCATTTATTTGATGGAACTCCAGCCATTGTTGGGCAGTATAATCGTGAGCAATCGTCAGGTGTATTCCAGTATCTTCATGCAGCTAACTATTATCTGGATCGTTATCTTGTAGATTATGATTTGGGGGTACAGCGAGAGATTGTAGAAAATATTAAAAAAAATATGTCAATGCGAAGCAAGTCTCCAGAGCTGTCCTTTAAATACCTAATCATTCTGGTCATAATAGGCGGTATTATCTTTGCCATTTATGGGAGTCGCAAAAAGCTAATAAGGCAGAAACAAGAAGTCTTTCGCCCCGACTTTTATAAAGCTTTTTTGAAGCTTGTTTTTCAGCAACATAATGATTTAGTAAAACGACCATATGAGACATTTACACAGTTTCATACTAGACTAGTCGCAAACTCATCTATTGATCCGGATCTGATACGTGATGTTGATCAAGCCTTGCACGAAACTCTTTACGCTGAAAGGCAGTTAGATCCGAAAAAAATCGACGATATTAGAGCGCGTATTTCTGAAGCTTACTATACTAAGGTTAATTGAATCGCATTGAGCCAGGAGCCAGATCACCTTGTCCTTCTAGAAACTTTCCTCTCGCACACAATGCTCGCTAGTCAATTATAGCAAAATCCTACCATATGTCATTTCGATTATTGCTGCTTAGGCATGTAAATTTAGCTGAGTCAAAAGTCAAAGTTCGGAACGTTTTCCACCTCAAGGAAGTCAACCCCCCTTTAGCTTACTTGCGCGCGTCCCATGGAGAAGCTAGCATGTTAAATTTCCGAGAGAGTTAAAGGTTATGCTACAAATCGGTCTCTTTCGCCACGAGATATCAATATTCCGTCATCCTTTGCCGCAGAAAGGTACATATCTTTGCTAGTATAGATGGCAACCGATCTGGCTCCCCATGGTTTCATGGCAAATTTGGATAATCGGGGATAAGATACTATAGGCCAAGGGTCGTTCGTATAAGTGCTCGAATCAGGCCTGTTAAGATAAGCAGAATAGAAGGTGTGTGATGAAAGACAAATATGTTATTGTGGTGGGCGATAACCCTGAGTTGTCGCTGAAAAAGTACTCGGATCAACTGAAGGACTGGAAGGAAAGCAGTTGGCTCTACAACGGCATTACTTTGCAGAGCGATTATTCCCGAGAAGAGCTAATCTCGAATGTCTTAGCGGATAAAAATTTACTACCAACGGTGATTTTAGATAACGACCAATGGATGAGTCGTGATAAATTTGGCGAGGCTAACTGGGAAAACGTTATTAGACAGTGTTTAAGCTTCACTAACAAAGATGCGAAAATTACAGTCTATACCTACCATTAGTGAGATACTATTGAACTGGAGTGCCAACAACTCAAGCACTTAGGTTATAGCAAAATCCTGCATTTGTTATCTTAGTTAGGGTAGGAGTAAATCATCTCGTAGAAGGTTTGCTATGAAGATGCAGTCCCACCCTGCACTTTCCAGCCATGCTTCCTCTTCTGTACTTCTCTCCCAAGCCCACTGAAATTTCCTCGTAGGTGACGCGACGGGACAAAGGTCTAATATGAGCTCCATTAATTCTTGATGGGGGCCATCTTTTAGCAGCTGAAAAAATGGATTCAGAGGGTCTTTTTTAACTATCGCATCAATGAATTCAGGAACGAATAATAGGTTTTGATTCATTATTAGAAACAGAAATGCTTGTACGCCTTTTAAATGCAAGGCGAAACCGGGCTTAGCTTGGCTTACTTCATTTATATAGTAGTTCTCGCCAGTATCGAGCCAAGCACTCATTTCTTCATGAGGCTCAAGCCCCAAATATTCCCAAACCCGATACATGGTAGCCCATATTCCTGGCGTGATGGTGCATCGGTTATCAGTATCATCAGAGCAAAACTTATACCCATAAACAACGCATACAGAACCTATTTCGACGATACACTGTCGTTGATCTCCGATCCAATGCAACCATTTTTGGGCGGCTATAATATCTTTTGTTGTTGCCAAATAAAGTAAGACGCCAAGACTCATATCACGCGAAAAGGAATTTTCGTCCTGTTGGTCTATACGGCGTGGAGATCGCCAAAAACGACCCTCATCATCTTGGGATAGGCGTACACCTTCACAGCCCAGTTCTTCCCCCGAGGCACAAAGTAGCCCATTAAACAGGGTACTATCGCCGTCATCACAGTTCTCTTTAGAGGGGTAGCCGTCACACAAGGGAGCCCATTCTAACCAAACGGAATATCTGAGGAGTAGCTCCTCTAACACAGGATCTAAAGGTTCCGGGTTCGCCACGGGTTCTAAGGGACTTTTGACATCGCCGGGTTCTTCATCATATGTCTGATTTTGTCCCTTACTTTCCGTTTCTAAGTTGGAACTTGAAACTGCTGGGGTCGCTTCTTGTGGGGGGGAACCACAGCTAAGTATCCCTACATAAAATATTAAAATCCATGCCTTCATGATGCCTCCTCTCAACGGGTTATCGCCGTGATGCACCGGGACCTTTAACGTACGGCAGTGAGGTCAAATTTCTTTATATTGGATTGATTTTATTGATATATTTTGGCTCAAAAATCTTTCTCAGCGATCATTACAAACCTTTTTTACCGAAAGACTGGTGCAAAGCTCCAATTGACGCTCTTGTCTGGCAGAGAGGAAAAAGATAGCTCTATTAAAGAGAAGAATAAACTGTGAGCGAGTATGTATAAACTAAGACCCTACCAGAAAAAAGC
>JBNKNM010000069.1:0-24976 GCA_050293845.1 Pseudobacteriovorax sp.
CTAAAAGTGATCTCGACCTTTCTCAGGCTTGCCACAGCTTAGCCTGCAACTGGGGCAAGGGAATCCTTCAGCTCACTCCTGGCTGGAACTATCAGATCGAGGGTCGCGAGTACTTACCCCATGGTAATAGTCCGATGGTCTTAGTTGCCAACCACCAGTCTTCTGCAGACATTTGTGCACTTTTTACCACAGGTGTGCAGTTTCGTTGGCTTTCCAAAGCGGAAGTATTTCGCATCCCTTTTATCGGTCAGGCCATGAAGTGGGCTGGTTATGTTCCCATCTCTCGTGGCAGTACGGAAAGTCATCGACGCGCCCTAGTAAAGAGCAGAGACTGGCTAAAACAGGGAGTATCCATGGTATATTTTCCAGAGGGATCCCGCAGCGAAGATGGAAACCTAAAAAATTTCAAGCCGGGGGCGTTTAGCCTAGCAGGAAAAGAGAATGTGCCTGTCTTGCCCATCGTTCTTAAAGGCACACGTCACATGATGGCAAAGAACTCACTATCACCCAACCCTGCAAAGGTCATAGTAAAAGTTCTCCCTCCCACAAGGAAGCAGGAAAATGAAACCATCGAGCAATTCAGTCAAAGGGTGAGGCTGGCGATTCTTCAGCAGCTAAAATAATAGAACTGGCAGTCAAGTCAGTTCTATTGAAAGGGACTGTGCAGAACGTCATCTGCATAGAAAACGATTATCAGCGTTTCATATTGACAACTTCTTCAATCATAGTATCCGTAGTTGTGATAGAACGGGAGTTCGCTTGAAAACCCCTCTGGGCCCTTATCATCTCGACAAACTGTGCTGCCATATCGACATTTGATTCTTCTAAAGTTGAAGCATAAATAGAACCCCGTACACCCGACTGTGGAACTCCCGTACGGGGGGCTCCGGATTCTACTGTGGCATAAAATTGATTTCTTCCTGCCTTCATCAAGCCGTCCACATTTTCAAATGTGGATAGAGCGAAAGACCCCAGAGTTCTTTCCACTCCGTTGGTATAGTAGCCCTTTATCTTACCATCCAGTTCGATTTGCAAAGACTTTATGTTTCCCGATTCGTATCCATTTTGGCTGTGAAAAATCGTAACAGAGTCTGCCGCAACAGCCGAAGAGGCCCCAACCCCATTACCTTCTTCATCTCCAATATTAACCCCAAAATCAATATCGATGAATTGGTTCGGTAATGCCCCTTTGGTAAAGTTAGCATCAAATTCAATAGTCTCTTCAGATAAAAGATTGCCAGCGCTATCGAACTTTACTATACCGCGACCTACTTGCTTCATCTTTTCACCATCCGCATCAGTGACTTCATTTCCATCAACTGTTGCAAACCATTCATAGCTTATCCCCTCATCATCCTCCAACCTTCTAAAAAAGGTGGTAAGAGCATGTTTCGTTCCGTGGCTATCAAATACGTTTAAGCTATTGACATAATTAGAAGTATCTTGAGCACGATTGATATCAAAATCCTCTTCGATAACTTCAGAACGCGAGTCTAGGTTAACATTCATAATGATCTTTTTGGTAGGTTCAGGAGGTAGGTTATTGGTCACAATCCGAATATCAGTAAGCTTAGGCGAAAGCCTGCCCGTTTGGTCTGCCTGATAGCCCTGCAGCCGACCTCCCGTTTTATCAGCAAGGAAACCATCCTTATCAAAGTTAAATGCTCCCACCCGCGTATAGAAAAGACCACCAGCTTCTTGCTTTTCGCCTTTTGGATTGCGGATCACAAAAAAACCGTTACCTTGTACAGCCAAGTCTGTTAATCGATCTGTGACCGATAACCCACCTTGGGTGTGAATAGTTCTGACATCACTCAAGCGAGCACCACGACCCAACTGAGCCTGACCCACTGAGGTCCCCAAATCCATAGAGAGAAGATCGTCGAACTCCACCCGATCGTATTTAAACCCCTTAGCATTGCTGTTTGCTAAGTTGTTCGCAACCACAGACATACTATCAGACATTACAGAAAGACCAGTGATACCTGTGTAAAGAGCCTGAGTTATCGCCATATTCCCCCCTAAGAAAGACGAGCGAAGTCGCTTAAAATTAATGATCTGTAATTAGACTAGCAAGGATCAGCGGTGAAGTGGGAATTGTTGCAGAAATTCAAGAATTAGTTCATAGCCATAGGCTTGACGGCATTTAAGCCGTCATTTTAACTTTATTTAAGTTTCTTTGTTCGATATTTGGCGCGGAGCTAGATTGCTTTCCATGATCAGCAACAAATTTCTGGTATTCTTCCGGCTGCAACTTAGGTGAGGGAACCCCATCTGGCCGAGGATTTTCGATGACATCTTTCCATGCGGTATACAGAGTTTTTAATAAATCCTCCACAACCTTAAAACATTTATTATCATTGTTGATATTTCCCTCTATTAGCTTATCAATCATGAACACATAGAGATTTTCAAGATCTGTAGCTAACTGCCCCCCGACTTTAAAATCAAGGGTAGCCATTAGTTCTGAGAGAATAGCAGTAGCTTTGCTAACATACTGCCCTTTAGTTGGAATATCACCTTCTTCCAAAGATTTTTGCGCATGCTTGACAAACCTTATGGCTCCTTCATATAGCATAAGCAATATTTTCTCTTGGCTTGCCGTTGTAACCTGGGTTTTCTGGTAATTACTATAGGGGTTTGTCATGAAGCTCTCTCTTGTTTACGATTTTTTATTATTTTGTGCTGCAAATCGTTGCGCTAGGAAGTCTCCTTGAGCCTTCAATCCGGATAGTTGGCTTTCTAAGGAGGAGAATCGTCTTTTGATAGCCTCTTCTCGTTTTTCCATAGCTCTTTCTTTTTGCTCAATCTCTCGATCTTGGTTTTTTATGATGCTCTCTAAGGTCCGCACCTTAGTTCGCAAAACACCACCCTGGGGGTCCCTGAGATCTTTTACCGCTCGGGACAACCGAGCAGCTACGCCAAGTGATTGACGTCTTTGAACAAACAGAGCTGCAACACTATCATAATCTTCGGAGAGTGATTGACGAACTTTAGCCTCACTATATTTTAAGTTGCCTGTTTTGGGATCTGTTGTAATTCCTATCTCTCCCAAGGTATTATATTTCCTTCCAGTATTTATGGCTTGAACAACAGCATTCTGCAATCGACGCATAACAGTTCTAGTAGAGCTATCTCCAGCTAAAATGCCAGCCTTATTTGTATTGGCATCTACAATAAATTGGTCATTTATGTATGTGGAAATCTCGTTATATTTATCGATGAATGCCTTGATAGATTCAAGAGTTTTATCAACATCATAGGTAATATTTACTTGAATCCTAGTTCCAGGTTCAGATCGATGGACATTAAAAACGACGTTATCAACTAGAGCTTCCAAAATATTATCGTCATCTGTAACAGGAACATCCTCAAAAAGCACATCAAGATTTCTTCCGGTAACCTGCTCTTTAAATTCTAAAAATGTAGTATCTTCATCAACTTTAAGTTTAGCTTCTTTGCCTGATTTTTCACTAATAACCAAAAGCCTATAGGGATCAGGTTGGTATTTGGTATTGATAACCATGGCTTTGACCCCCCCTTCTGCATCGTTGATTTGTGTCGCCACGTCCTGCAATGTGGAACCGGGCTCTACGACAACTTCCAAATCGTCCATGTCTTCGCGCTCAATAAGCATAAAACCAAATCCTACAGGAGTTTGATCCTTATCGGGGAACCCATAGGCCAATTCTTTTTCTGTCCTAGCAAGACCTCTAACCTCAAATTCATAAGTTCCTATGGTAGTTACCCCTTCTACAACACCATCTATGATATCTGGATGTGAAGATTCCACCTTAAGCTTATAAAAGTCAGTCTTATTCTTAAGTGCATTCAAGGTTGTGTCCAGCTCACTGACCAGATCTCTAATTTTTACAAATTCATCCTTTTCCTTAACCACTTTTTCTTTACGTTTTTTAGCACTTTCAATCGGTAATTTTTCGACTTCAATAAGTTGTTCAACCATTTTAGGATCAAAAAGCCCTGTTGTTGATCCTGGCAGTCTGATATCCATTTAGCACCTCACAATGTTTGCCATCTTCTACTGAAATTCGTTAATATGAACTTCAGTAAAGGAGTCGACTATGATAAACATTTCCCATCCAAAAAATTTAATCTCCAGAAACAAATTACTTCAAAAAGTTTTACGACCTGAAAAAGCGATCATACCTATTGAGTCTGAGTATCCCACAGTTCTCACAAATACTAATAGTAAATACAGTTATTGCCTCTACCATAAAGAGGAAATTATTGCCCATGCGAATCTCTGGCCAAGAAAACTTGTAGATAAAGGTCTAACAGTTACAACAGTTGGATTGATCGGTAACGTTGCAACTAAGGAGACATGGCAAGGCAAGGGTATCATGAAGTCATTGCTAAGCTACCTTACCGATAAAGGCCAATCACTCGGCATGGACACACTGATCTTATGGAGTGATCTCAAACAATTTTATCATAAACTCGGATTTCAGGCACTGGGACATGAATGGCGATATCTAGTGCGATCACCAGACAAAATAGCCCCCCATAAATTCAAAATTATTGATCCTTTGACACTTACAGATCAGGATTTTTTAACACTGTTAAATTTAAGACCTTCTCTTAGATATAACCTTTCGCGAAGTACCGAAGAGTTTAGAACACTTCTTAAGATTCCTTATACTTACCTATTTATTTATAGGGAACACCACAAAATCTTGGGATATGCCATTTGTGGCAAGGGTTATGATTTAAATGGGGTCGTACATGAATGGGGGTTCCAGAGGCCAGCTGATTTTCCACATGCTTGTGCTGATATATGTCATGAACTGGGAATCAACTCATGTTATGTCCTAGTCCCCGAATCATGTCATCTTCACGAGACAAGTCACCTGATACCTTACTGTATAGAACAAAAAAGACACGATATGTGCCTAGCTAAAATAATCGGCGATAACAATGTCAAAAGTAAAATAATTGACTCTTTTATATGGGGTCTTGATTCTATATGATAGAGCCAAGAATAAGGATCTCAGTAACCTAATTTTGTAAAAGCTTTAGAGCCATTTCAGGGATAGAGTTCGCCTGCTGAAGGACCGATGTACCCGCTTGCATTAAAATATTATTTTTAGTCAATTCACTTGTCTCACTAGCAATATCTACATCTTTTATACGAGATTTCGCTGCCGATAGGTTTTCAACGCTTACAGACAGATTCTTAATTGTTTTTTCTAGCCTATTATCTATCGCTCCGAGCTCACCACGAATAGATGAAACATCCTGAATGGCTGTATCGATAAAAGCCAAACTCCTTTGAGCATCTTCTTTGGACCTGATACCCAATTCTTCAAGTCCTAATTTATCTACATTTACATCAGATTTAAAGGCATCAAATGAAATGCGATCCACACCGAGCAGGTTCAGCCCCCCCGTATTCACTTGAATATCTAGAGTGCCACCTGTTCCATCTAAGAGAACAGTACCATTGAACTCAGTAACATTTGCTATGCGATCTATTTCTTCTTTTAAAGACTGATATTCCTCGTCAAGATAGCGTCTTTCCTCATCACCAATGGTATCACTGGCCGCCTGTACTCCCAATTCTCGCAATCGAATCAAAATATTTTGAATCTCTTGCAACCCTCCTTCAGCTACCTGAATGAGAGAAATTCCGTCCGAAGCATTTCTTTGGGCTTGAATTAACCCCCTTGTCTTCGCACGCAACTTTTCTGAAATAGCTAGTCCAGCGGCATCATCGCCCGCCTTATTAATGCGATAGCCACTAGCCAATCGCTCGATCGACTTGTCTAAAAGACGACGCGTATTGCGCAAGTGACGCTGTGATGTCAGCGAAGACACATTGGTTGCAATTCGCAAACCCATGCTGATTCCTCCGAAAAGTACCCTTGAAGGTAACGTCTTGTCATACGTTAGCGAGGATTAATTCACTTTGTAGTAGCGGTCTAAATAATTTTAGCACAGTTTTGGGCGTCATCACAACGCCCTAGAATCTCAAAGAAGGAGAATAGGTCTAATTAGAGAAAGCTATTGATATCTTGCAACAAAGTTTTAGCCTTTGTACTGTCCACCATTCCAAAAGTGCCTAGGTAGTCGCTTTTTATCCAGTAACTTTCCTCTTTTTGCATATCGTTTTCCCATTTATAGAATGACAAAATTTCTACTTTATTGCCATCCTTCTGAAACTTCACTTGAAATTTATTATCAAGCTTTTCCAGTTTTTTACGCTCAGACTCGATTGGATATTTGGTGATTTTTAATTTTAACAAGGAGCTGATCCATGATCCTTCGCTTTGTAAGGGTTCTTTATCACCTGGTTTAGTCCAAAGAATTTGGTTTTTTTCATTTTTTGCTAAATTCATAGTTAGCTCTTTGCCGTTCTTTAAAATGACAACAGAACTTACATCATCGCTAAGTTTAAATTTGTATGGGTGAGATTCAAATAGTCTGGCTTTCGGGTTACGTAATAGGTTTATCGGTTCCCTATTAATCAAGATAACCTTTTGCTTACTGACATCAAGTACATATATATTAGATGTTTGAAAGCTTCTCTTACCAATAACAAATTTTTTAAAAGAATCTGATTCGCCAATTTCAAAGTATTTATTATCTTTATCAAGTTCGTAATCCGCTAAATTGAGATTTTTCGCATCGCCAATCACTTTCTCGGCAAATAACTTGAGCAGTTTATCCGTAACACGATTCAATTGAGTACTTGACTTAAACTGCATTGGCGGCATAGGGGTATTATCAACTATTTTTTCAACCGTTACCCAATCACCCTTCACAGTGGTGATCTTCTTAGTATCTGTATACTTAATCTGATACTCTGCATTGGGATTAGTTTCTAGCCATAATTCTCGATGAACATTCCCTCTTTTAGTAGGTAAAGAAGCCCAATAAGCCAAGCCCAAACTGACAACTAATAATAAAGGATAAAAGGAGTTTTTCATACTATTTCTCCCTTCCGCTGTTTATTCACTATAAACCCTATTCCAAGAATGAGTAAGGGCACCAAATATATCGACCCATGAAATAAAAATAATTCCCGACTTTTTGAGTGCTGAATTTTTACATCTTCTTCACTACTGATTTCGCCAATGATTTGTTCCTGACCTATAAGCCATTTTACAGAGTCAAGTACTGTAAGCTGGTTACCAGCATTACTAAGAAGTGGGTCAGAAACCATTGTTGCATCAGCAAATACGATAATCTTATTTTTTTCAGATTCTCCTGCCATAGCTATCGCGTATGCCTGTCTTTTTTCACCATCATCAAATTCAAGGTTGTTATTGCTATCAGCAAATGTAGAGGGAAATGATTGAATAGTTTTTATAATCTTCCATTTGCCTTGTATTTTTTTAGAAGGTTCTAAATATCCTGATTGAAAAGTTAAAACTGCTAGGCGTTCTTCATTTTTTGCCAAACTTTTCACGGCAATATGAGAACTAAAGTTATTTGAGGCTAGAAACGTTCGATCAATTTTTTTACGCGTTGCCCTTATATGCTTCTTTTCGTTAACTAACTTTTCTTTAAAATAAGCAAAACCATTGAGAGCTAAAAATTCTAATAAAGGATCACTTTCATCTTCAATAAAATCTCGTTTTTGACCGCCAAACTCAACATCCAAGAATACAAGCAGAGAACCTCCATTTGCCATGTAACTCTGTAAAGCTTCAACTTCACGGCTAGAGTATCGTCGGGATGCTCCCACGATGGCGACAGTATCAGCATCATCAGGGATTTCTAAATAACCTTCTTGAGCAGGATTTAGAGTTCTTACATTGTAATTTAGAGTTCGCAATAATTTGGCCAAATGACTTGCGGATCTTATGCGATTTTTCTGGCTTTTAATACTCATCTCGCCATGACCTTGGGCGAAGTAGATATTCTTCTTCTCTGCGGTAATAGCTAAAAAAGCCTTTTGAAATCGTTCATCTAGCTTCTTGAGTTTGCTGCGCGCCGCTGCGAGATCTTCCGACAGATCAATGCGCTGTCTATTCTTTTCGGTCATCAAGATGATTTGTCCGTTCCTAGCCACACGAAATTTTTCGGCTTCAACCGGAGCAAAGTCCTTATCATAGTAATTTAAGACAACTTGTTCATTGTAACTCGCTATTCTATCAAGGTATTCTCTTACGAGAGGCCCCACATCACTGTCCCTCTTGAAGAAGGCAGCCATTTGCACCTCTTTCTTATTTAATTCCACAATTGACTGAGTCGACTCACCTGGAAGTGACGTCTTTAAATAGCTAAGGTCAAATCCCTTATCTTTTTTTACAGCTGTATAATTGATTGCAATAAGAGAACACAGTAGTATACCTGTTTTAAGCCAGGCTTTTAACTGCTGGGATACCCTATGAGGATCTGCTGAATGCGCGGACCCACTACCACGAATACCCAGCTCGACACCAATTCCCATACTCAGCCCTAAAACCAAACTCACCAACCAAAGGGCTAAGAAAGTTTTTTGTACGACAGAGCCTGGCATTTTAGCTTCACCCATGACAGCTAGATAAGCAAAGTAGAATCCACAGCTCACTAAAACTGTAAGTTTCCATAGCATGGCATATTGCCAGTTCCTAACCTCTTTTTCGAAACCCTTACTTTTAGCGCTGGCCAGATTACGCAGAACAATAATAAAGGCTAAGGTGTAAAACAGAAAGCTCAAAACCAAACCAGCAGGATAGAAATCATAGTCTGAAAGATAACGTTCTGAAGTAAAGAATAATCCTATAGCTATAATCATAAATGATAGTCTACCGGAGATAAAACTGCTCATCCTTGCAACCTCCTAGTTTCCAGCGAATGAATGGAGCACTCAATAAAAAAGATTGCCATACTCAAGTAATATAAAATATCTTTTATGTGCACAATCCCTTTAGAAAAAGGATTAAATCTCTGGTTATGTATGGCCATAAATGAAAATAAGCTAGAGAATGGTTCATCTACCTTGTCCGCCATCAACCATAGTAAAAGCAATACTACGGTAATCGAAGCTCCCGTTACAGCAGCGATTAGTTGGTTTGGAGCCACAACACTACCAAACATGGCGATAGCGATGACTGCAGATCCCAGGAGAGTTATTCCTAGATAACCTGATATTATATGACCAAAAGAAACCTTACCTTCAATAAAAATTAAAGCGGGAATATAAACAGAGATAATCTGTAGTACCACAAAAACGGCTAACGCCGAAAAAAACTTCCCAAGAATCAATTCTCTTTCAGTAATCGGAGAAGTATAAAAAAGGACAATTGTTCCATTTTGCTTTTCTTCAGCAAGCAATCGCATGGATAAAAAGACAGCTGCTACCATACCGATACCACTGCTTAAGAAAAAGAAGTCCTTTAAAACTTCGGAAGAAAATTTTGCCTGATTACCAATGGCGTAGGTATTAAAGAGAAAACCATTAATTAACAAAGCTGCACTAATAATAATGTAGCCCATCCAAGTATTAAAAAAAGCTTCTAGTTCTCTCCGAGCGATGAGTAGTACCTTATTCATTTACTTTCCTCAGATTTGATTAATTTAAAGAATAGTGATTCAAGCTCAGCATCTTGTTTTTTCAGACTCAGCAGACGCCCTCCTTCCTCAATTACTGTTTTAGCGATTTCTGGCCGGATGTCTTCTTGACAACGACAAATAATAGATTCTCCTTGTATTTCAGAAATACGCGATACACTTTCTACAGCATTAAGGGACTGTAGCTTGTCAATGATGGCGTCAGATATCGACTCTAAGGCGAGACAAATTTCCATAGAACCTGAAAAGGTTGATTTTAGTTCTTGCTCCGAGCCTTCTGCCACAAGGTGTCCCTTGTCGATGACTAAAATCCGATCACAGGTTTTCGTAATCTCTGACAGTATATGGCTAGAAAGTAGCACCGTGTGTTCACGTTTAAGAGACAATATTAGGTCACGCATTTCAGCAATCTGAATCGGATCAAGGCCATTAATGGGTTCATCTAGAATTAAAACTTTTGGTTTATGAACAAGAGCCTGGGCTATGCCAACACGCTGGCGATAGCCGTGAGATAGCTCTTGAATAAGATTATCAGCAACTTCATCTAAGTTAGTTTTCTCCATCGCCTCACGGACACTTGCTGCGATATGTTCCTCAGCAACGCCTTTTAACTTACCGACAAATTTCAAGTAGGAGGTAACCTTCATCTCGTTGTACAAGGGGGGGGTATCTGGCAAATAGCCGATACTCTTTCGTACTTCATAAGCTTGATCAATAACGGAATAACCACCAACTTTTGCTTCGCCATTTGAGGGTAAAAGAAAGCAGCCTAAAATTTTTAGGATAGTGCTCTTACCAGCACCATTTAGGCCTAATAATCCTATGATCTCACCTTCTGCTATTGAGAAGTCGAGATTATTTACGGCCTTTTTCTGACCGTAAAATTTACTCATACCATGGACTTCAATCATCTGCTCATTCCTTGAAGTTTCGTGTTAGCATAGCTTCTATAAATACCAGACCGATCCCACAAATCAAGACTGTAAAGTTTTACCTGACTTTTTGGGAACGACTTGATCCCACACTAGATTAAAGCACTATTTTAACGCGAAAGCTATGAAGAGAAAATAGCCTTTCATTCATTTACCAGACAACTTGTGAACCTTACCCTCATAGGACTGCAGGGTCGGACAGCTTAATGGCAATAATGCAGCTACAAGAACTAGAAGATTATGGTATAGCCATACCGTCGATTATCGACTCTAAAAATTTGCAAAAATCAAATATGACTACATAAAAACACTAGGTCCTGGCTTTATTATCGAAACTAGCATCATGTGATACCCGCTACTTCGTTCGACTAGTCATCTTTACCAAGTAATTTAGACCTTTCTGTTGCTTTCTCTACCGCACTGACAAACATGGACCTCAAGCCCCGTTCCTCCAATTCATGAAGGGCTGAAATGGTTGTGCCTGCCGGTGTTGTCACCTGATCTTTTAAAATTGCCGGATGGGTCTGGGTTTTTTTTACGAGTGATGCAGCCCCCAAAACTGTCTGGGTTGCCAGGTTATGGGAGAGTTCCCGAGGTAAGCCCATCTTAACACCACCATCGGTCAAAGCTTCGATGACCATATAAATATAGGCAGGACCGCTACCAGAAAGCCCTGTAACCGTGTCCATCAGGCTCTCTTTAGTCCAGTAAGCTTCCCCCACAGCCTTAAAAATTTGCTCTGCTAACTGCATGCAACTAGAGCTACAATGCTCATTGCAACACATAGCTGTCGCAGCCTCCCCGATAGTTGCCGCTATATTAGGCATAGAGCGAACCAGTGCCCCCTCAAAATCTAAACCTTTAGCCAGAGTCTTTAATTTGACACCAGCCAATATTGAAATAACCAGGCTAGCAGGATCGAGCCGAATCTTCAGCTGAACCGCCAGCAAGGGAAAGTCATGGGGCTTAATGCAGAGTACATAGGCATCAATGGATGCCGGTAGCATCTGCATATCGTCTATGATCTTAGTTTGGCTACTATCGATAAAGAGTTTTCTACGATCGGGGTGGGTATCATAGGCATATATCTGATATTCTTGGCAACTTTCAGAATTTTGCAAACCTCTTAATAAGCTGGCCCCCATATTACCTAAACCGATAACCGCAATTTTTTTCCCCATAATATCCCCTGACTATTGCTTCTTAGAAATTCTAGTTCACATGTTGTATTATTCTAATATTACCAATTGAGGAGATTAGAAAGTGAATATTCCGTATGTTCTAAAACGACGCCTAATCTCAGTCTACTTATTTGCTGTATTTTGTAGCCTTATCGCACCTTCCCACCTGTATGGAGTCAGTACAACTGACAAAAAAAATAGCCCCTTAGCATCGCCCCCTGGGGCATCTGTGTATACCGCACCAGATCGTAACTCGCGTATTTCTGCTACAGCAATCGGGAATTATGTGGGGTCTGGTTTAGCTTTAAACTACGAGAAAATTTTTACCAGCTACTTTCATTTAACCACTTCATTGGCCTATACGCAGGCTCTACTCAAAGGTAAGGTATCAGCCAATGTGGAAGAAAGTATTACCTCTAATATGACAAGAGCAGCTTTAGGTTTGCGCTTCTTTCTTAAAAAGCGTTTTTATTTTGGTACTAGTATCAACGTTTCCCTAATGAACGGAGATTATAGTTATAAAGAAACTATTGAGAATGGAGCTAATATCGACATCCCATTCCAAACTCAATTGATTCACGGGGATATTTACTTTGGTAATGAATGGCTACTAAAACACCATATTCATATAGGGATTGACTGGATCGGATTTGGCTTTCCTTTTGTCATGAAAATCAATGACAAAGCAAGTGCTGAAGATAACCAAGCTCTTGAATTTTTAACCCAAAAAACTGTTCATGGTCGTCTAGAAGCTGAAATTATTGAGCAGATTAAGTTATTTTATTTCGCCATTCACGTTGGCTATCGTTTTTAGCTATTTATGGGTGAAGGTATAGACACCATCCCAATGTTCTCCCGGTGCATGCTCCAGATACTCCATAGTTCTCGTAATATACATACCGGCAGCTTTATCATCAGGCTTCATTTTTAAACACTCCATAAAAGACAGTTTTGCCTGATGCCAATCCTGTTGTTTGTAATAACGACGTCCGGCTTCAAAGTGCCCAATAAATTCTTGTATCTGAGAAATAGATCCTAAAAAGTCGGGGCGCATCAAATCAAATACATTTACCGGTTCATTCTTGCCCTTAACCCGAATATCATCCAAGTCCCTTGTAAGAAATTTTCCTGGTGTCAATTTTGCCTTTGTAAACTCACTGATCATAATTTTTATCCCATACTCCTTGGTCAAACCCTCTAAGCGTGAGCCCAAGTTGACAGCATCTCCCATAACAGTATAGGTAAACCTTTCCCCTGATCCCATATTACCTACTGACATCGGGCCTGTATTAAGACCAATACCTATGTCGACAGTGGGGAAGCCCTTTTTGGGAAATTCTTCGCGCAATCTATCCAATTCATAGAGCATGGCAATGGCTGCATGACAACCCACATCTGCAGAATTTTCCAATTCCAGAGGCGCTCCCCAAAATGCCATAATTGCATCGCCGATATATTTATCAAGTACTCCCTTACTACGCAGCACTATACTGGTCATGGGCGTAAAGTACTCGTTCATGAGCTCGCATAATTTTTCAGGTGTCAAACTTTCGGAAATAGTGGTAAAGCTACGCACATCTGAAAAAAATACTGTTAATTCCTTTTTTTCACCACCTAGCGACAAAGAATCTGGATTTTCCAGCACTTGGTTGATGACCTCGGGACTAAGGTAGTGCTGAAAGGCTCCCTTTACCTTTCTTTTTTCCCTTTCCTCGGTCATATATTTGTAGAGTGTCGTTGTAATATACATCAGAGCGATTTCTAAAGTGGGGATCGCCATATATGTCCAGATACCATTGGCGAACCAAATATACTTATCAATATAATAGTAACCAACAAGAAAACCGACCATTCCCAAGCCAGAGATCAGGGCATTCCCCCAAATCAATAATGGTGCAAACAGTACCCCTACTCCAAACACAATCAGTATTTCGGTAGGGTAAATCGATTGCGGTCGTTGAATAAAATCACCTTTTATGATGTTATCAATAACCGCGGCATGGTTTTCAACGCCATCGATAGAAGGGTCAAATGGATTGGGTCGCATGTCATTAATTCCAGTAGCTGTGGCCCCCAGAAGTAGCAAGCTATTTTTTAGTTCCGCTCTTTGCTCCGGTGTAAAGGAATCGTTGTAGGCATCAGCTAAACTAAAATGTTTAAATGTTTGTGAAGGTCCGCGGTGATTGACTAGAATACGTCCGGCCCCTATGGGATCAATAGGAACTTCTATGGCGTCACTCTCATCATCACGATTTACCAGCACAATGGTTTCAATTCCAAGCTCATCGAAAAATACAAAAATTTCACGATTCAGGTACTCAGCTACTGTTTTAAGCGCTAGAGAAGGCATCAGAGAACCGTTGATATTTGCTACCAGTGTCACCCAACGATTTATGGCATCGTCATCAGCATTGTTTGAAAAAAAAGCAAAATGTTCGGATGCTGAGGAAATAAACGGCGTATTTGTCACTATACCATAAGCCTTGGGGATAATATGTTTATACTGTGGAGAATTGAGGTCAAAACCCTCAGGAAAATCAGCCCCAATTTCAGAACTTAGCATGGTTTCCAAGCCCTTATACCGATATGAGTCACCTAGATTTAGTTGCGCCTCCCGCTCCATATGGAATGAAAAATAACCTAAGACGATGTTTTCAAAGTGCTTGATACTTGAGACGAAAATTTTGTCAGCTTGGCTTTCACGCAACAGTTGTTTTACGCGCCTTCGTTCCGCAAGAGTCCATCGTGCTCCGCGATTCGCTTTCTCAATCTCTTTTTCTATATCATGTAAATATGACATTTCAGGCTCTGAATAAATGGAGTCAAAGCCGATCCACTGAACCCCCAATCTTTTTAAATTTTTAAAGGCCTTTGCATAATACCTTCGTGATATAGGCCACCTTCCAAATTGTGCAAGGGAACGTTCGTCAATGGCCAAGATACCAACCTTCTTTGAAGTTTCTTGCATTCCTCGCAAATTGAGCTTTAGGTCAAGCAACTTACTTTCAATCTTATAAACAGCATCATTCTGCAACTCAAAATCAAATCTTTTATAATGACGAAACAGAGCCCCATAGGCCAACCCGACAATCATTATACAGATGATGACAACGGCAAAATGCTTTCTGAAGCTTTGGGACATTTTTTTAATTGTTTTCATAAGAAAGCTCCCTTTCCAGAAAGGTTCGGTTGAATCAAGGTAAAGCTGAGGTTAAAATAAAGTGATTGTAAATTTAGGAATGGGATTATCAGTTGGAAAAAAAACAATTCATACCAGAACCTATATTGAATCCACCGCATCACAAATATCTTAAAGAATACTGTTTCGATCAGGAAATTTCACTGCAGGACGCCATGACGATGATTGAATCAGGTAAGATTGTAGGCCGGGTGATCGATGGAGAGATAGTGATTCTCGACTCCCCCCAATTAGAGTTTCCAGCCTTGGAACCACGGCGAAGCCATCAGCTGGAGCGGCTAGAACAACTCATTCACCACGCAGCTCAAAAGCTTGATGAGTGGGATAAGAAGCTTACTTTCGCTACTAGTACGATTCCCCCAAAAGATGCTGAAATTGCTGAAAAAGATCGCTTAATCCAAAAACTCAGGCATGATTTGGAAGACCTCACTACTCTCAACAATACCTTGAGCCATCATATTTCCAATGGGTAAATATTACCTTTAGCTTGTCATGCTCTCTCCGATACTTATAGCAAGCCGGGATCAAGAGAGGATGCCATGAAACATATCTTACTACTGACAATAATTCTCAATGGTTCACAGCTACTGGCCCAAGAGGTTCCCGAATCTTTCATTCCAATTCGCTCAAATGGGATGGGGGGGGCTTTCACTGCTATTTCAAACGACGAAAATTCTGTCTGGACAAATCCGGCCGGGATTTCCCGCATTAGAAAAGCGCGCTCGCGCTCTACGGTTCACATTGTCAAATTGCCCAATATTGCCGTTGGCGCTAATACTAGTAGCCAGGAGTTTATTTCTGGTATATCTGAGCAAGGTAATCAATCAAATGCTGAAAGCGTATCGGGACAAGCCAATGACTTAAGCAACAAACCCCTCTGGTCTTCTCTTTCTATGTTCCCTATGATGATGATCGATGTGGGCAGCGTACCAGCAGCCATTGGAGGCTACTCCCACACCACGCTTAAAGCTGTGATCGACTCTAACAATTCTGATCAGGCACGTGTCGAGGCTGTTTCCGATGTTGGGGGATTATGGGGAATGAGCTTTACTACTCGCTCAAATCGAGTCAATTTTGGCCTCAATCTTAGATATGTTGCCAGATATGCCTATGAAGAAAACTTAACACTAGCAGATTTACAAAACCCAACAACTTTGCAGACCCGTATCAAAACTAACTCAAATAAATCAACAGCCAGCGCTATCGATTTGGGATTTATGTGGACCTTCGCCGATTTTTGGTTTCCGACTATAGGAGTTGCCGTGTTCAATGCCCCCATAGGGTGTAAGAAAAACTATTTAAATCCATTTTCACAAACCAGAGAAACCGTTTGCGGGACAGTTTTTTCAGGAGATATTGCCAATCCTGATGCCTTATCAACTGTCGACCCCACCAATATTCGGATAGGGCTATCAATAACGCCCCGTTTGTCGAGGAAATTTGGTGCAAGAATTGCTGTGGACTTCCACCACCTGCACTTTTCCAGTGGATCTCAAAATTATGGTCTGAAGGATATCCCTACTCGCAAAAAATTGCATGCGGGGATAGAGTTTTTTACCGGAAATCCCTTGACTCCTTCCCCATTTACCGTTTCCTTTGGATATAACCAAGGGTTTTATAGTATGGGGGCCTCCCTGAGACTGTCCTTTTTGTCTTTAGATTTTGCAACCTTTGGTCGAGATCTATCGGCAGACGAATCTCCTGACGAAGACCGCCGCGTCATGGCTGGACTTTCTTTCGACATTTAATCTATACATTAATTTGGTGAGTCCTGATTCTAGCTATCGTATTATTTAGATGATATGATCCGTCTGCTGATTGACCTAATTACGGAGTGCCAAAGTGACTAAATCAATAAGACTAGCCCAGATCTTACTACCAGCACTATCCTTAGTACTGGTCGGCTGCGTTAGCAGAGGAGCCCTACCACCGCAACGATCCGTGGAGCGGACCCCTACGCATGCTCCGAAAAAATCCATCTTACCAAAACCTGGGGAGAAAGTGAGCACTCAGCAGAGTAGCGGCAAAGTAAATCAAACAGAACTTTTGCATCGACTGCTCGTCTATAATCCACAGTTAGAGGAAGAGGAAACCTTAGATTGGCTACAACTACTTAAAAAAGAAGAAAAAAATTCTTTAGAGAAGGCCGTAGTTTACCTCGGCGTCATCAGTAAGGTTTCCATACCTGAGCAAAATTCTATGAACTTAGAGCAGCAGCTCCATACTATAAATTTAGATATTACAGCTCTGCTCCAGCACAACCCATATCTGCAACCCATTTCTGTTGCTGACCGTACCATCAATTACCTTAAAGAAACCGACGATAGTCCCGAGTTCAAGCGTCAAGTACTACAGGTATTTGAGGCCAAAGCACAGTCCTGGACGCAACTTTGGAAAACGGTTATCAACAGCGGCGATACCTTACCGCAAATACAGCAGCAACCTGAAAGCATAGCAGAAGTGGAGCCATTGACATTAAAAATCACCCATGTTCCTCCTGAGTCCTACCATGCAGCAGACCTATTGCTCGGGGATTCTATTTTGCTTAAAGCCAAAAAACTCGCAGAAAAAGGTAGCTATAAATTAGCCATCAGACAGGCGAACATGGTTCCTCAGGCAGATCCATTTTTCCCCGAAGCTCAAGAAAAAATAAAATACTTTAGTAATCTAGCAGTTCAGGATTTACGGCAAAAAGCAGCCAAAGCCTTCCAATCCTCCCTACCAGTCCATGACTTCAAAACAAAAACGGCATACTTGGAGGCAGCCAAAAAATATCTGGAAGAAGCGTTGACCGACTATCCGGCCGCCGATCACCTTAAAACTGTTCAGGAAAATCTAGCGGTCATCACTCGCGATTTAACTAACATCAAAGATCAGAACCAGTATTAAAATGATCCAATTAGACTCTCTTTATAAACGCTTTCAGCATAAAATCATTTTAGATGAGGTTTGTTTCCAGATCCCCTTGGGAAAAAGAATCTGCCTTGTGGGCCCTAATGGTGCCGGGAAAACAACTCTACTGAATATCCTCTGTGGACTTGAAGAGCCCGATGCTGGACAGGTCATACAAGCAAATGCCTATCGCATAGGATACCTTCCCCAGGTACCCAATCCAGAACCGCAAGCTTCCATCTTACAAGAGGCCCAGGCAGGTGCTCAGAAACTTTTTCGCCTTAAACAGCAAATCAGACAACTTGTAGAGCAATTAGCAACGCACTATAGCGATGACCTTGTAGCCAAACATGACGAGTTGGAATCCACATACCGTCACCACGACGGTTATTCCCTGGAGGCAAAAGCACGATCCATCCTCTATGGTCTCGGCTTCTCACCCACCTCATTTGAAAACTCTCCCATGCAGTTATCGGGTGGCTGGCGTATGCGGCTCGAACTGGCAAAAATCTTTATCGACGATCCTGACTTCCTTATTCTCGATGAACCTACTAACCACTTGGACTTACCTAGTCTGATTTGGGTGGAAAACTATTTAAAAAACTTCAAAGGGACTCTGCTATTTGTCAGCCATGATCGCAACCTACTTAACCGACTCTCCAACCATACTCTCCTGCTAAAGCAGGGCCAACTGGAGAGCTTTCCCTATCCCTTTGAAGTCGCTTTAGAAAAACGTGAGGAACGCTTAGAGCTAGAAGCTTCCCAAAAGCAAAACCTCATAAAGAAGCGAAAAAAAATGGAAGAATTTGTCGAACGCTTTGGAGCTAAAGCCACCAAGGCGCGACAAGCCCAATCGCGGCTCAAAATGATTGACAAACTCAAGGACCTTGAAGAAAGCTTTGCAAGCGACGATAGCCAAGAAACCATTAGCTTTCGCCTCCCGCCTCCCCTTAAGAGCGGACTGGAAATTCTTTCCCTGGAAAATTTGTCCCTGGGATACCAGCAGCCTTTGATCTCCAATCTTAGCTTAACCATAGAGCGCGGTCAGAAAATTGCCATTATAGGAGCCAATGGCATCGGAAAATCAACCTTTCTCAAAACCATAATGGCAAAGATACCCTGCCTCGAGGGCGATATCAAATTTGGCTATCAGGTTAAAGCGCTTTATTGCTCGCAGGACCCTGAAGACACCTTAGACTTTGGCAAAACCTGTCTGGAAAACGTCTTTGCAGCAAACCACAATATAGGAGAGTTACAGGCACGCTCCCTACTTGGATCATTCCTCATACGTGGTGACGATGTTAAAAAACCGATCAATGTGCTATCTGGTGGTGAAAAAAGTCGGGTAGCCCTGGCAAAAATCTTGGTTCAAGAAGGAAACTTTCTTATACTAGATGAGCCCACCAACCATTTGGACATGAGTTCAGTTGAAGCTTTGATCAATAATATCGTTGGCTATGAGGGAACCATGCTGTTTGTGAGCCATGATCGTAACTTCATCGATGCTGTCAGCACTCATATACTGGTAATGCTAGCGGATGGACGCTCCATGTTATTTGAGGGTAAACTGGATGACTACCAGAGGATGGCTGTCGTTAATGGTTTTCCTGATGTCTTAGATCCTCAGTATCTGACCCTTAAGCAAGACGAGACTAACGGGAGCCCTCTTAAGGATACAAAAGCAAAGATTTCCCATAGAGGTTCCAAGGAGCTTAAACGTAAAATCCAAGGAATGGAACGCAAATTAAAGAAATTGGAAGAAGAGCAGGAGCGGTTACGCCAACAAAAAGAAGATACCGAGCACCAAATCGTAACAGTAGCACCTACTGATTTCGTACAGCTAAATGATTTGCAAAAACAAATGCAAAGTATCGATTTAGATATCGAGAAAAGCGAAGAGACTTGGCTGCTGTTATCAGACGAGCTTGAGGACCTACTCAAAGGAGACCATCAATAACCGAATACGACTATTTTCTTGGACCCTAAATGGCTCGCTTGATTAGATATTTTTTGTAACACGATCTTTCCGATTAAAATTATTATATCAATTTTATTAGCCGATAATGCTTTAATTGCAAATGCTTAGTCCATTCGAACAAGAAAAGTTCATCTTTGCTAATAAACATCCGAAGAATCAAAAAAAATTCCATCCATTTAACAATGGGAGTTTTAATTTGTTGTGATGTTTAACTTATTGCTGATTTTATCCATAATCCTCTGCTGGTCTTGTAATAGACAAACAAGACCTCCCATTACCCTTGAAAAGCCATTACAAGCAGGTGCTGATCAAAACCCTAACTTTTCGGGGCAGTATGAATTAGAAGGCATTCCTCGATTCTACCATAGTGATGAAACCCTTTCTCTTTCTTTTAATCATACGTATTTAAAGAGCATTACTTACAGTTATGGCACGCCTGAATGTGATGGTAAAACGAAGCACCATAACCCCGATGAAATATTAGAGATCAATTTGCCCAATATTCATGGTGAGGTGAGATTGTGCTTAACAACGACTGACATTAATGACGAGGCGGAAGGTAAGATACATGTTTACAAGTGGATTCAAGGCTACCCTGACATTATCAACCATACTCTGGAATCTGATTGCACACCTTATAATTTATCAGACGTAGTAGCTGTAAAGGCTATTCTTGAGATAAACCAAGAACCAAATGGTGGCGATCTTTCACCTAGAGTTTATTACAATCTCTATAAAGATGAAGATTGTAATATCTCCGGTTTTGAACCATTTTTTCCATCAGTAGATTACTTTATTTTAGAGGGAGCAAACCTATATACCAATATTAACAAAATAGACTGGGAATTACGCATCGTCTTTAACGAGTCTCAAACAAGTATAGACCATCTAGAACAAGTCATTGGTCCTGAAGGTACTGCCGGAAGGCAGTTTATTATTCGGTGAGTTTAGAACAATGAGCCGTAATCCCACCTTTTTCAAATGGTGGATATAAGGCTCCATCACGATCCAAGATTTTCCCGATAGTAGCGGGAAACTAGAGCTAGCTCCATTCTCCTGCAAACCTCAAGTAAGCATGGCTCACGTGACCATGCTTCAGAAAACCTAACTACAGGATGCTTTCGATTTCAGTCGAGAGAGGAAGTCACTATACAGAACCAGTCATCGACTAAGCCTCGGCCTCCAGTTCACTCTCACCTTCACCGTCAATCGTATCCCCTTCTTCTTCACCGCGATAGCTTCGCGATCTCGTACAAGGTATAGCTTCGTTTTCTTTAATTCTAGATAGATCGGCCATCAGCAGTGTGGGATAGTGTTTTTTCAGGTAAGACACAGCCTCTTCAGGAATATCGAATATGGGATGATCGTTATATGCGTAAGATTCTAATATCTTACGGGGACTTACCATCAAACCACAGAATACAAAAGGATACTGCAATCTTTTGCGCAACTGAAGAATCTCTGTCAAAACAGTTGAGCAAACTTCTTTTTCATCTTGAAAATCAACCACTAGATACTGCAAGCCGTTAGCAACCATCCAATTATGAATGCCGACTGCCAACTCACAGCAAGGCCGACAATCGGAGCCTGTGGTGCAAATGTCCACTGCATTTAAGATGACTGCGCCATCAATTATTTCAGGTGCGAAATCCATAAAGCCCTCCCTGGAGGCTACAAACAATCCACATAAGAAACTTTCTCTCATATCTCAATATAGACATCCAAGCAAGTACTTTTGTCATATTCTCTTGTAGAAAACTAAACTCCTGAAAACAAACACTTGCGGTCCACCCACTCACCCACTTTCTGCCGAACAACATCTACAATATTTTGATTTTTAAGAGTTATTTCAAAATAGAGCAGAGCATCCCCCAAGTAGCTGCGCGCCTGATCTGCAGTTTCAGCAGTGAATCTGGATGGCCCCAGCGTCAACGAAATGGAGTCATCTCCGATCAATTTAATAAGACGAGCATCGCTCTCTACGTTTAAAGCACCAGTAGACACTAACGAATTTTTATTAAAGCTAGTAGCTGCAGACAGCTGGATATCCCAAATACCACCATGAATTTCATGGGGATGGGGAAGTTCCAGGTAATTCAATTCAACTAACCAAAGATGTCCCAAAGCATCTTCCAGACGACGCTGGGAGTTAGCGCTTAACCATGACTTGAACTGGCTGCGTCCACTCGGTATGATAGCGGCGAGTCCCGATCGTTTCTCTAAGCTCTTTTCCATGGGAACCTTCTATGAATTTCGTTACCAATACTAATAGTTTACTCAGATTTTTGACCCCTGTGTTTTTTATCTGTATAAATTTATCAGCTTGTGCTTACCGTTTTACTAATATTGCGATGAAGCCCCCACCTGGAGTCCAATCTATAGCTGTTGAACCTGTATACGATACCAGTCGCGAAGTTATATCACATGAGCTACTATGGCATGCTATCCAGGCTGAATTTGCCAGGAATGGACGTATTCAACTGACAACAAGGGATCAAGCAGACGCTTTAATGACCGTGCATATTGAGGCTGCTACCATTGCCCCTTCAGGATCACCCACAGGCTCAAAAGGCACCGTTGACCCCAATGTGGAAGGCAGACAGATTCTCAATGACCCCTACTCTTATAAGCAGCTAAATCGTGCTGGCTTTTCAACCAATACCGAGTCCATTTCCTATCAAGTCAATGTCAAGGTTCATAACTTATTTACAAAGGAAGTTATCTTCGATCGCGATTACACAGCTTCGGGTTCGTTCCGCAGCGTACGGGCTGAATCTGTCGCAACGGCAAATACCGGCTATATCCTCTATGATGAGGCTTTAGATACTCGTACGGCATCAATTTCAGACTATATAGCTAGAAGGATTGTCACAGACTTTCTCCTATAGGCCGGTCCGAAATTTTCACCTGACTCTGCGTCCCTTACTCAAAGGCTCAAAGCAACATCCGAATGCAACTTTGACTGCCAGTTTTTGAGCTGTTAAGGAGAGGCTAAAGGAAGCCCCGTGCGCTTTTTAATTTCTTGCAGAGCGCAATGATATTCTGCCTTTAACTGAGCTTCATCAATCCGACAAAGTTGACGGTTAAAGAGAACCCACTCGCCATCGATCATGACATGTTGGACATGGCGACTGGACGATGAAAAAAACAGATTAACCAATGGCTCAGACATGGGCTCTAAGGAAATGTCAAAGTCGAAAAATACAAGATCCGCTTTTTTGCCCACAGCGATGACCCCTGTGTCGTCAAAACCAAATAAAGTAGCGGGTATCCGCGTAATCATTTCTATGAGCTGACGGGGAAGATTGGGATAGTCATCCAGACCTTGCATTTTCAAAAGCAAATCAAAAAACTTGGCTTCACCGAGAATGTCTGCCCCATCGCAAGATGCAGCACAGTCCGTACCTAAGGCAATGGGAATACCGGCTTCCATAATGGCTCGGGCAGGAGGTGCAGCCTCATAGATGACTTCAGAAGTGGGACAAAGACCCGCTACCCCACCATGATCTTTGATGCGCCGTAGATCTTCAGTGTCTGCACTCAGCAAATGCACCAATAAGCTACGAGGCCCTAGAGCCCCACATTTTTCTGCCATGGCAACAGGAGTCATACCTTCCCGCTTCAAGACCCTCGCCCGCTCGCCCTGACTTTGGGATAAATGCATATGAAATGGTAGCTGGTTAGCTTTGGCAAAACTTGACAAATCTTTAAGTAAGGCCCGAGATACTGTATCTGTGGCATGAGCATAAACGACTGGACGAACCCTATCATCATCCCAAGATTCAATTTTTTTCTTGGACTGTTTCCACAGTTTCCAACCTGCCGGGAGGGGTCCACCAAGATCGGCATGGTGTTCACCCACAGCCCCTTTAAGGCCAAGAGTGTTCAGAGCTTTTCGCATCCCATCAGCAAAAAAATAAGCATCACCGAAGCAGCAAACCCCAGCTTTAAGACCATCAACCAAATAGGAATAGGATAACGGAGCTATCAGTTCCGCTGTCAGAGACTTTTCTACGGGAAAGAAAAAATCTTCAATCATGGTTCTCTCATCGGATGCTTTTTTTGATCGATGGTGCCCCAGACCTCGGAAAAAAGACATAGGTGAATGGACATGAGAATTATATAGCCCTGGAATCACTATCATCCCATTCAAATCTACAGTCTTCTCCTGTTTATTGTCGGTAATTATCGAAGAACTAGGGCCCATAGCGACGATGCGACCTTGTTCAATGACAAGGCTCCAGTTGGGACTGAAAGTATACTCTTCCCCATGGATGACCCCTAAGTTGTGTAGAATCACCCGCTCAGCAGTATGTGATGGCGCAACATTCATGAAAACCTCTCGACAATTTGTAAGACCTAGCTAGACTAGGGATTTGTGATCAAAGTATATACTTTGCATATGACAACTGCGTTAATTTAGACTTTACCTTATAAACTAAGGAGACTACTATGGCATTTTCACTCCCCGAGTTACCGTACTCTATGGATGCACTCAGCCCTCATATATCTTCTGAGACCCTTGAATACCATTACGGAAAGCATCATAACGCCTATGTCACAAATTTAAACAAACTTGTTGAAGGCACTCCTCAAGCTGAGAAATCTCTTGAAGAGATTATCAAATCATCCGAGGGGGGACTATTTAACAACGCTGCACAAGTTTGGAATCATAGCTTTTACTGGAATTGCCTATCTCCAAACGGCGGTGGTGAACCTTCTGGTGCCGTAGCTGATGCTATCAGTACAGCATTCGGCTCCTTTGCAAAATTTAAAGAGGAGTTCACCCAAGCAGCTCTTACCCAATTTGGCTCAGGTTGGGCCTGGCTTGTAAAGAATGCCAGCGGTAAGCTAGAAATCGTAAAAACCCCTAATGCCGAAACTCCCCTCACAGCAGGAGCCACTCCCCTACTAACCTGTGATGTTTGGGAACACGCCTACTATGTGGACTATCGCAATGCACGCCCCAAATATGTCGAAGCTTTTTGGAATCTAGTAAATTGGGACTTTGTAGCCAAAAATTTAACTTAATCTTAGCCTCCTCTCCTCACTGAACCGCTGATGCGGTTCAGTGAGGAGGACTTTCACTGGGCATACTGTGGACGCAATGGTTAATGACGGCCTTGGCACGATAAACCGCTATCGATGACAACAGAATGCTCCGAGCATCTCCCAAAGGAGGATTTACTTGGCATTGGTGTCAATTACCCCCACCTAAAGGAGGGGGCTTGTGAGGTGACTCGCAAGGGAGACTAGTTGACCAGACCACTAGCAA